>RGBY01000241.1 GCA_009919445.1 Planctomycetia bacterium | reverse complement strand
GTCTAAACAAGAGTTGGGCCTGCAAATCCTTCGCGGGAACCCACGGGCCTAACCCACGGGCCTAACCCAAGGGACTACCCCAAGGGCCTAAACCAAGGGAAAAGAGCAGGAAACAAGAAATGACTGTTTTCTATCACCAATGTGCCTTCGACTAGGAGGCAGAAATTGCCCGTTTTCCCCAAAAACACTTGGCGGACACGAAATATCGAAAGCAGGCATGCCTACAATCAAAATAATCGTCAAAAGCCAGACTTCATTCGATATTCTTTCAAGTTAATACATATTTCTGCTTGCATTCCGTCTCTGCTGCCTCATACTCGATTCATCCAGGAGAGTCACCGTGTCCGGAAGAGAACGCCGCAGTCGCCTGATCGACATCATCCGCCTTCGCGGATTTGCCGCCCTTGATGAATTGGTGCGGGAACTCGGTGTTTCCGAGTCGACTGTCCGTCGCGACTTGGACGCCTTGGAAGAACAGGGCACTGCCCGCCGCACCCACGGTGGCGTCCTCTACGCCGGTGGCCTGCCTCGCATCGCTGAATTCGATGAAAAGCAGCCAGCCAACTGGGAGGCCAAGCGGGTCATCGCCGCAAAGGCGGCCGAGATCATCAGTGACGAGCAGACGGTTCTGCTTGATGGCGGCACCACGACCTACGAAGTGGCCCGCCTGCTCACAGGCCGCGCCCTGCAGGTCGTCACCAACAGCCTGCCGGTCGCCAACCTGTTCGCGTCTGAGTCACGGACCGACCTGATTCTGCTCGGCGGCTTTGTCTCGCCGCGGACTGGCGTCTGCCTAGGCCCCTACACGAACGAGTTGCTGAGTCGACTGCACGTCACGACTACGGTAAGATGGTCTGTTCAACGCCCAACTGCTGCTCGCCGAAACCGAGCAGGCAATGCTCAAGGCTGGTGGCAAGGTGATTGTTGTTGCCGACAGCTCAAAATTTGGCCGCAAAAGCCTGACGCTGGTCTCAGGCCTGGAGGGAATCGACGTCGTTGTTTCCGACAGTGGCCTTTCTGCTGCCTGGCGGGAGACGATTGTGGCCGCCGGCCCCAAACTCATCATTGCCGATCTTCCGAGTGAAGACGAACTCCCTGATCAAAGCCATTCATAACGCATCATGTACAGCCAGCCACGCTGGCTGCACCCCAACCCGGATGAATACCATGCCAACCATGCTTCCACCCTCGCTTTCACGAAACGATGTCGAACGCATCGTCCGTGAGATTGTGCTCGCCAATCACGCCGGCATTCCCAGCCAGGCGAGTCGTGAGAGCCAAAACCTCGCCCCCAAACTGGTAGTCAGTATCTCTGCTCGTCATTGCCATCTGACCGACGAACACGTTGAAAAACTCTTTGGCCCAGGCCGCACGCTCACGCCGCAGAAAGACCTCTACCAGGATGGCTTCTACGCCGCTGAAGAGACGGTGATGATCATCGGGCCGAAACGCCGGATGCTGCCGACGGTACGGGTGCTCGGCCCCACGCGACCGGCCTCGCAGGTTGAACTGGCTTTCACCGACGGCATCTCGCTTGGCATCGACCTGCCCGTGCGGGCCAGCGGCAAGATTGCCGGCACGCCTGGCTGCGTGCTGGTCGGCCCGGCCGGCGCGATTGAATTGACTGAGGGTGTGATCCGGGCGGAGCGTCACGTTCACATGAGCCATGCCGACGCCGATCATTTCGGCGTGAAGAACGGCGACCGCATGAGCCTGGTCATCGACGGCCCCTGCAGCACCGTCTTTCGAGATCTGCTGGTGCGTGCCGATGCCACCAGCAAACTTGAGGTCCACATCGATACCGACGAGGGCAATGCTGCCGATCTCGATCACGCCAGCCGCGTGGAGTTGATTCGGCAAGACTAAACCCCACCCGTTCACGGATGAACCGACAACCAACGATCGTTTTGTCAGCACGTGCTGACGCGATCACACCGGAGGCTTCTCCGGCAACAGTGTTTCCAAGATGACATGGAGCAGAAGATGGCGAAAAACATCGAAGCCCTCGGCATGGTCGAAACCAAGGGTTTCGTCACGCTTGTCGAGGCCGTAGATGCGATGATGAAGGCAGCCAATGTGAACTTCCTCGGCTGGGACAAGGTCGGTAGCGGCCTCGTTACCGCATTTGTCAGTGGCGATGTCGCCGCGGTGAAAGCCGCGACCGATGCCGGTGCGACAGCAGCCGGCCGCATTGGTGAGGTCGTCAGCGTGCAGGTGATTGCCCGTCCGCATGAAGATCTCAGCAGCATTCTTAAGACCAAGGCTGCCAAGGCGGGTGGCTGATTCAGATAACCCCTGTGTCTCTCCGGCAATTCGGCGAGACATTCCAGTTCTTAAAAACCTTTTTTCCAGGAACCTTCCATGAATACGGCAATCGGATTGATTGAAACCAAGGGTCTGGTTGGCCTCGTCGAGGCGACAGACGCGATGGCCAAGGCGGCCAACGTCAAGATTCTCAAGCGAGTCGACATCGGTGGCGCCTTCGTCACGACCGTCGTCCAGGGTGATGTCGGCAGCGTCCGCGCAGCGGTTGAAGCTGGCGCCACAGCCGCCCAGCAAATTGGCGAACTCGTCGGCAGTCACGTGATTCCACGGCCAGCTGACAGCCTCGTCACCGCCTTCTTCAGCTAGTCATTACGTCTACGGAGAAAGCCTACGTGTCTTCGACGCCAAGCCAACCGCGTGTTGTGGTTTGACTACTGGCCTCGGGGCAACGCCAACGCACGGATGCACATTCGGTACCAGGAGACCACCCCATGAAAGTCCTTATCGCCAACCTCGGCTCAACCAGCTTCAAGTATCGGCTCTTCGACCTGCCCGCCACCACGGACGGTGCGGGAGAAGAACGTGAACTGGCCCGGGGCGGTGTGGAACGGATTGGGGCGGCCGAAAGCCGCGTCTATGCCACGATCGGTGGCGATGCTGCGGAGCCAACTGTGATCGAGACGGTGCAACCCGTGCCGGACCATGCCATTGCCCTGCAGGCTGCCATTGAACAGCTGACCGCCGATGGTGGTCCGCTTGATTCGGTTGCTGATGTAGCAGCAATTGGCTTCAAGGCGGTGCACGGTGGCCGCGCCAGCGGCGTCGTGCAGGTTGATGACGATGTGCTTTTGGCCATGGAGGAAATGGCGGAGGTCGCTCCGGCCCACAACCCACCGTACGTTCGGGCGATGCGGCAATTGGCCGAGAAGTTCCCGAGTGTGCCGCTTGTGGCCGCCTTCGAGACTGGTTTCCATGCCACGATTCCCGACCGGAACGCACGCTATGCCGTGCCGACGGAGTGGCTGGAAAAACATCTCGTTCGCCGGTGGGGATTTCACGGCGCCAGCCATCGGTTTGTGGCCACACGGATGATGGCCCTGATGGAGCGACGACCCTTGCGGGTCGTGCAGTGTCACCTGGGTGGGTCGAGCAGTGTCTGCTGGACGCGGGACGGAGAGAGTGTCGGCACCTCGATGGGAATGAGCCCGCAATCGGGCCTGCCCCAGAACAATCGTGCCGGCGATCTCGACCCCTACGCCCTGCTCCATGTCGCCAAGGCCACCGGCCGGTCGTTTGAGGACCTGCTGGTGGAATTGTCGACTCGTGCTGGCCTGGCCGGCATGTCGGGCACATCGGGCGACATGCGTGACCTTGAGGCCGCAGCAGCCAATGGCAACGACGCGGCCCGGGTTGCCGTCGAAGTTTACGTCGCTGCCATCCGACACTGGCTGGGTGGCGGCATTGTCGAACTCGGCGGGCTTGATGCAATCGCCTTTACCGGCGGCATTGGTGAAAATGCGGTTGGGGTGCGCGCGCGGATCCTGCGCGGGTTAGAATGGGCTGGGGTTCGCATGAACCCAGATGCAAACCATCTTCGCAAGGCACGCTTGCATTCAGATACGTCAAAAATCGCTGCGTGGGTGATCCCCGCGCAAGAAGAGCGCATGATTGCATCAGACGCCCTATCTCTGTTAGCCGAGGCTGCGCAATGACTTATGCCATTGC
>RGBY01000025.1 GCA_009919445.1 Planctomycetia bacterium | reverse complement strand
CCTTTTTCTCCCAGAAAGAGCATGTCGTGGCCGGCCAGCAGGGCGATGCTGATTTCCGGGATGACGGTGTCGTCGTACCCGACGATGCCGGGGAAGAGTTCTTCGCCGGTAGCCAGCATCCGCAGAAGGTTTTCTCGTACCTCATCCTTGACGGATCGGCTCTGCCAGCCAGAACGCCGCAGGTCTGCGAGGGTGCGGGGCAGGGAAGCAGCGGATGGTGTGGCACTGGCCATGGAGCATCTCCTGGGGGATCCTCCAGATTGTAGGCCGTTCCTCGTCGCTGCCGATTTTTTCAGCCAGCGGCGGCCGCCGGTCGCAGAGCCGGCAGGCGGATGGTGATGCCAGTTCCCTTGCCCGGGGTGCTCTTAACCGCGATCCGGGCCGAGTGCAGTTCGAGAATCTCCAGGCAGGCTGAAAGCCCGAGGCCATTCCCGCCTTTGCCCGTTTCATCGGGGCCTGCTTTTGTCGAAAAGTTGGGATCAAACATCTTTTTCATGACATCGGTGGTCATGCCGCAGCCGGTGTCTCGGACCAAGAGGTTGACCGACTGCCGTTGAGCTGTCGTATCGATTCTCAGAATCAGCCTTCCCCCTTCGGGCATGGCCTGCCTGGCGTTCACCATCAGGTTCAGCAGGACCTGCTGGATTTGGCCGGGGTTGGCCATGATGCGGGGGACGTCAGAAAATTCACGTTCGACCTGAACCCGGTATTTCATCATTTCGCGTTCCAGCAGCACCAGCACCTCCTCGGTGAGGGCGACCAGATCGACGGGTTCCATCCGGGTTGACGACCGCTGGTTACGAGACATGGAGAGGATGCTGGCGGTGATCTTCGCCGCTCGGGTGCCGGCCGAGAGAATCCGCTCAAGGGCCTTGGTGCGGGTTGGTTTGTCCTCGTGCCGCAGGCCCATTTTGGCGTAGTTGAGGATGGTGGTCAGTGCGTTATTGAACTCGTGGGTGGTGGTGCCAACGAGTTCCCCAAGCGTGGCCTGCTTGCGGGCCTCGCGGAGCTGGTTACGGACCTCGTTGAGTTCGTTATTTTTCTTACTGATTTCCGCTTTGAGCGAAGCGACTTCGTCAGCCACGGTGCTCTTTGCCTGTCGTACGAGCGGGAATGCAGCCCCCTCCGGCCGTGCGGCAGTGGCATCGTGCTGTGGGCCGGTTGGCTGCATAAGGTTTCCAAAGACGACAATCAGGAGGGGGGAAGCAGGGCATTTTTCTGCCCAAAAGGCTCTCTTCTGGTATTCGGCGACTGGGGGGGATGCCTCCAGCCGGACTGGTCGCGAACATTTTCGGCAACTTGACCGTTGAACTCCCTGCGAGGCCGTCAGGTTTATCCGGCCCGCACCAGTCGTCCTGCTTACTCAGTCGCGCCCCTGACTGACTGGCAGGATATGATGGCTGGTGTGGTCAGGGTGACCTGCGGCCTCGCAGAGTCGTCCCGTTTGCCACCAATTTTCTCTGGGAAATGCCTGCCCATGAAACGCTCCGCTTTTACGCTGATTGAACTGCTTGTGGTGATCGCGATCATCGGCTTGATGATCGGCCTGCTGCTGCCGGCCGTACAGAACTCGCGTGAGGCTGCCCGGCGGATTGCCTGCCAGTCGAATTTCAAGCAACTCGGTATCGCCTTCAACTTGTATCTCGACCGGGTAACCCGGGGAAAGTTTCCGGTTGCAGCCCAGATGCCGAGCCTTGAGCCGACGTTCTATATCAGTGGGAGTCGGCCGCTCTATCCCACCATTGTCTCCCAGCTCGCGCCCTATACCGAAGACCAGCAGAGCGTCTTTCGCTGTGCTTCTGATCTCACCTATTTTGAACGAGACCCAACATCTCAGGCAGTGATTGATGCCCAGAATGCGTTGGCAGCAATTCCTGATGCTGCCCGTCCAGACGAATTCAAAACGGCCAACCTGTCGCTAGAGGGAACGAGCTATGAGTATCCCCAGCGGCGGCTGACCACCACTGATCTGACATCACCCTATAAAATGCGTGGCAAGACACGTGAAGAGGCGCTTGTGTCAAGAAGAGTCAGCGGTGGATTGGCCTCTTCAAAACTGTGGATCCTCTATGAATTCGCGCCATTCCATGGTGGTGGAATGGCATCCCTGTTTGGCGGGAATGTTGTTGATTACAACGACCCCGACGATGGACAAAACTGGGATGTGCCCGATGGCGCCCGGAATTTTCTCTATCTCGATGGCCATGTGCAAAACCTGTAGGCACTTATGAAGAAATCAGCTTCGACTGTTGGTTCTGGCTCTGGCTTGGCGAAGACAGCATTCCTGCGGCGTCGGTGGCCGCTTTTGGTCGCCTTGGGCGTGGTTGCAGGTTTGGTGTTTTGGTGGTGGCAGCCACGTGACTTCTCGAACGATCCCCAGCTCGTCGAGATTCGCGAGTTGCAGGAACGCGTTCAGAGTCGCTTTTCCACCAACGGTGGGCCGGCAACCCTGGCTGAAGCCAAGGATTACAACGGTGCCGCGGCCATTCTGAATGACATGATTTCTCAACCGCACCAGCCCCGAGCAGCGGGCCAAATACGTCGAATACCGGCGGGCGGCCTCAGCGCGACGGGAGCAGTTGGGGTTGCCCGAAGGCTGGCCGTGAGCCACTGGCCTGATCGTTCTAAGTCAGACTCTGTTAAGTTGTCTTTTATAAGGCCTGTCGTTACGAGGCCTTTTGCAGCGAGGCAGGCTTTGCGAGCCACGGCTTGTCTTTCATCAATCGGCAGTGTGCCGCGTATTTTTTGTTTGCCGTCGAGCCGACTGCCGCTACTACGCCATGGATGACACTCTCGGACTTCTCGCTGAATCGTTGCAGTTGGCGCGTGATCTGGGCTATGAGGTGCGGGATGAGCCGCTGGGAGAAACGCCCGGAGGCCTCTGCCGAGTCGGTGGGGTAGCGCAGATTCTGCTCAACATTGGGCAGGCTCCTGCTGAACGGCTTGAGCAACTCCTGGAAATTCTCTCCGCTGATCCGCGATGGGCTGATGTGCCCGTGAGCCGCCTCTTGGCTCAGCGGCTTCAGTCGCGATAGAGCTGGCGGCTTTCGATGAGCCGTTCGACTGCTCGTGGCGTGCGAAAACGAATGCTCTGGCCAGCCGCCACAGCCAGGCGGATCTGGCTGGCGCGGATATCGATGGCTGGGACACGAACCCGATCAGCCAAGATTTGGTGCCGCTGTTTGTCGGTGAGCAGACTTTCAAGGGCCGGCGCACTGAGAACAGCAGCGAGGTCATCGGTGCCCTGACGCTCAAGTGCCAGGATGCCGGTCAGCGTGAGAAGACGTGCCGGCTCTCGCCAAGTTGGAAGGCCAGCCAGAGCGTCTGGCCCAAGTATCAGCCAGAACTCATCTTCAGCAGCCTGCTGGCGAAGGGCGGCGACAGTGTCGACGGTGTAGCTCGTGCCGCCACGATCGCACTCAATGCCGCAGGCCGAGAAGTGGTCATGCCCGCCGATGGCCAGCCGCAGCATCTCCAATCTCACGTCGCAGGGAGCAAGCTGTTCGTGCTGCTTATGCGGAGGAATAGCAGCAGGCACGAACAAAATCTGGTCGAGCTGAGCCTGCGCGAGGCAGCATTCGGCCATGATCAAGTGCCCGAGGTGGACTGGATTGAAACTTCCGCCGAAGATGCCGATCCGCTGTGCCATTGGTTCGTCTGTTTCTCGGGGGTTCGCTACCATCAGGGAGCGTGGCGGTCTGCCCGCTCGTTCTCCTCATCGTTCTAGCCGATCCATGTCATCTTATCCTTGCCCCCAACCGAATCCTGGTTCGCAGCCTAGTCTTGGCTCACAGGGCGAACTCTTCGCCAGCCGTCCAGCGTGGGAGGAGGATGATGCCCGTGAGGGAACGGTCGCCACTGTGGTGTTACCGGAGGGTGTCGACAAGCCACTCGACTACCTGGTGCCGCCGGAACTGGTCGCCAGCGTCGAGCCCGGGCGGCGGGTGCAGGTGCCGCTGGGCCGAGGGAACCGGCGTCGGCTCGCCTATTGTGTGGCTGTACGAACGGGTGAACTGCCCCAGCATCCGTTGAAAAAAGTGGCGGCCGTCGAGGACGACAAGCCGCTGCTTTCACCCCGAATGCTCGAACTGACCGCCTGGATGGCTGAACGCTGGCTGGCTCGGCGGGGTGAGGTTCTTGAGGCAGTATTGCCTGCTGGCGTCCGGCTGCGGCGGCGGGTCAAGCAGGTGCCGGTGTTGGTCGCAACTGGCGTGCAGCCTGCCCGTCGCCCCACACCAGCCCAGCAAAAGGTGTTGGCCTGTGCCACCACCCCGGTTCCGCTGGATGAATTGCTGAAGCGATCAGCCGCCAATCGAGGTGTTGTCAGCCGGCTGGTCAAGGCTGGCCTGCTGGCCGAGCAGGGAGTCATCAGCCGTGAGCCAGAGCCTGAGCCGGTCCAACCGCTTCCCTCAGGGATCACGCTGCCAACTCTGTCGACTGCCCAGCAGCAAGCCCTGACGGCTATCCTCGTCCCCCTGCGAACGGGTCGGCATGAGACCATTGCCTTGTTCGGCGTGACTGGCAGTGGCAAAACGGAAGTCTATCTGCAGGCGGTTGCTGAAACCCTCGCGCACGGGCGTCAGGCCATCGTGCTGGTGCCTGAGATCAGCCTTACGCCTCAGACGTGCGATCGTTTTCGATCGAGGTTTGGTCAGGTTGCGGTGCTCCATAGCCACCTGACCCCGGCAGAGAGGCATGCCCACTGGCGGGAAATTGCTGCGGGACGGGTCAATGTGATTGTGGGGGCCCGCAGCGCAATCTTCGCCCCGGCCCCGCGACTGGGGCTGATTGTGATCGACGAGGAGCACGAAAGTTCATTCAAGCAGGCGACGGCTCCCCGCTATCACGCCCGTGATGTCGCCGAGTGGATTGCCCGACGGGAACAGGTGCCCCTCGTGCTCGGCTCGGCAACACCGTCGCTGGAAACATTCGCCCGCTGCCTCAGTGGTGACTGGCGGATGTGCCGGATGCCCGAGCGGGTTGGTGGCTCGCAGTTGCCTGCGGTGATCACCGTCGACCTGCGGGACCGTAAGGCACGGGCCAAGGGAGCGATCAGCCCCCGTCTGGCCGCAGGGATTGAGTGGGCAATCAACGCTGGTGGGCAGGTGATGTTGTTGCTGAACCGGCGTGGCTTTGCCACTCATGTGCAGTGTCGCAGCTGTGGACATGCCATCCATTGTCCGCAGTGTGACTTAGGCCTGACACTCCATCAGCCAGGGAGTCGGGGCATCTGCCATGGCTGTGGTCTGGTGAGCAAGTTGCCCGCTTCTTGTCCCGAATGTGGCGCTGGCGATCTGGTGCATCGTGGCACTGGGACACAGCGGCTGGAGGATCAGGTGCGGGCCCAGTTTCGAGGGATTCGCGTGGCGCGGATGGACACCGATACGATGCGGTCTCGTGGGAGCCATGAGCGAACGCTGACGGCCTTTCGTGAACATGAGATCGATCTCCTCGTTGGCACGCAGATGATCGCCAAAGGACTTGATTTCCCAAATGTGATGCTCGTGGGAGTAATCAACGCCGATGCGGCCCTGCATCTGGCAGATTTTCGGGCCTCGGAGCGAACCTGCCAGCTGGTTACGCAGGTCGCCGGTCGGAGCGGCCGTGGTCCTCGTGGAGGGCGAGTTGTGGTGCAGACGAGCACGCCAGAGCATCCGGCCATGCGGGCTGCTGCAGCTCATGACTACGAGGCGTTTGTGCAGAGTGAGTTGCCGATTCGGGAGGCGTTGCTCTATCCACCCTTTGGCAGTGTGGTGCGGCTGGTGGTTCGCAGTCTGCAGGATCAGGCCGCTGCCGACTGGGCCGAGCATCTCACGGATCGGCTGCGGAAGGCGGCGGGAGATGATCCGGCCATTCGTATCCTTGGCCCGGCACCAGCGCCCATTTCTCGAATCCGCGACCGTTTCCGCTGGCACCTGCAGGTTCATGGGCCAGACGGAGCGGGCCTGCGAGAACTGGTCCAGCGGGCGACTGCTGGCCTCAAGACGCCCGCAGATGTTGCCTGGATCGTCGATGTTGATCCGATAGAAATGCTCTAGAAGCCTTGGTTGTTTGCTGAAAGGCTAGGCCTGGTTTCCGACTTTCCCGGCAGAGGTAGGGCCACCGCGCGGAGCCTGTTGCCAGTCTGCTGTCGGTTCGGCTCGCTCCCATTCGTTGCTTCCGGGTAGGATGCGGCCTTAAGGGATGCAGCATGGCCTACAAGTCATTCAAAGAAATTCTTGGTGAAACGAGTCTGGAGCGGAAATTCCGCTTTCTGTTTGGCCTCTGTCTGCTGCTGCTGATCACGGGGAGTTTTTGGTGGTACGGACAGCGGACGGAGGACCTTGTATTCACCACCACCCGTAGTACCGGCCGGCACCTTGTCGATGCCGTGATGATCAACCATCACTGGAAGAACCTCGAGGCTGACAAAAAGTACACCAATCCGATCGAGACGCTCGGCAAGATGCTGCAGAATCAGCCCTACAGTTGGCGGATCCTGTCACCAGATGCAACGGCAGAAGAGCTTTCCAGTTACACCCGACTCGATGTGGCGGTGCTTGACTACTACGCCGTCAGGCCAGCGCCAGAGCCAGGTGAAACAGACGCCATGACCGGGGGGCTTTTGTCCGCCGGGAATGAATACCGGGAATACCGCACCGTCGATCGCTTTGACCGCAAGGAGTATCACTACTATCAGCCAATCCGGGTTCAGCAGTCGTGTCTCATTTGCCATGAATATCATGGTCACGCCGGAGGCGGTGGGGGAGGAGGCGAGGCTCCACCTGACCGCCCCAAGTATGCTGTTGGTGATCTGATGGCCATCGTCAAGGTGATCATGCCTGATGAGATTACCCAGCGGGCCATCAACTGGAACCGGGCCATCCTCTTGGCGACCGCGATCATTACGGTTTTTCTGGCGATGCTGGCCGCCTATCTGATTGTGCGGTACGTCATCGTCAAGCCGCTTGAGCATCTGCGGGAAGTGAGCGACGAAGTCCGCCGGGGGAATGTCGAGGCGCGGGCAGACATTCACACCGCTGATGAGTTCGAGGAACTCGGCGTGGCCTTCAACAGGATGCTCCGTGGCTTGGTCGAATCACAGGAGGAGCTGCGGAAGGCGAACGAAAGCCTCGATGATAAGGTCGACGAATTGGCCAATGCCAACATGCATCTCTACGAGATGAATCGGCTCAAGGGCGACTTCCTGGCCACGATGAGCCATGAACTCCGCACGCCTTTGAACAGCATCCTTGGTTTTTCTGATGTGCTCGGTTCAACCGGGGCGCTGAATGAGAAGCAGGGTCGGTACGTCCAGAACATCCGCACCTCCGGTCGGATGCTGCTGGAGATGATCAACGACATTCTTGATCTTGCGAAGATGGAGGCCGGCAAGATGGATGTCCGGGTCGGTCGGTTCAGCCCTGAGGCGGTGATATCCGCACAGTGCGATATGATTCGTCCACTGGCTGAAAAGAAGCAGATCGACCTCTCGTACAACATTGAACCTGGGCTCGTCGAAGTGGAGCAGGATCAATCGAAGGTTCAGCAGATTTTGCAGAACCTGCTCTCCAACGCGGTAAAGTTCACGCCTGAGGGGGGGCGGGTTCGTGTTGAAGGCCGCCTCGCCGATGGCGGCGAGACGATGCTGGTAAGGATTACCGATACCGGCGTTGGTATTGCCGCTGAAGAACAGCAGGCAATTTTCGAAAAGTTTCGGCAGAGCCGCATCTTTCAGGCAGGGGACGATGCCATGACCCGTGAGATTTCCGGGACCGGGCTCGGCCTGTCAATCGTGCGGGAGCTCTGTCGGCTGCTGGGTGGAGATGTGGCTGTCGAAAGCCAACTCGGGCATGGCAGCAGTTTCACGGTGCGACTGCCAAGGCGACTGGCCAGTCATTCGGCAGCACCAGCCGTCAGCCACGCCGAGTCGGTCTAACGTTGGCTGAAATGAAAGCCCCCGGTGGCAACCGGGGGATCGCGTGAGTGTGGGCGTAGCGTCTACCTGCTGATGTGGCCTTTGTAGTGTCCCTTTCCGCTCGCGGCTTTCTGGGAGGAGCGGCCATCCTTTTCGGGATCGGGGGTTTCCAGTAAGACTGTCTCTCGAAAGACCAAGCCTGAGTGCGTCAGCCAGGAAGCCAATCAGCAAGTCAGGGAGAGACATTCATCCATGGCCACCAAACGTCAGCCTGCTGCCGAGGTCGTTCTTTTTACGGATGGTGCCTGCAGCGGCAACCCCGGGCCCGGGGGCTGGGCCTACATTCTGCGACACCCCGAGAGCGGACGGGAAACATCGGCCTCAGGGAGTGACCCAGATACAACCAATAATCGGATGGAGTTAACCGCCGCTGTCGAGGGCCTTAAACAACTCAAGCGACCAACCCGTGTCGATCTGGTCACAGACAGCGTTTATGTTGGAACGGGCCTTTCCGACTGGCTTCCCAAGTGGAAGAAGCAGGGCTGGAAACGCAAGGAGCGAGGCAAGTTTGTGCCGATCAAAAATGAAGATTTATGGCGAGCCCTTGACCAGTTGGCGTCCACCCATGAGGTTACCTTCAGCCATGTTGCCGGTCATTCAGGACATCCGGAGAATGAGCGGTGCGACGAGATGGCTGTAGCGGCCTATCAACCGCTTTTGCCGGCAAAGAAATAACTGCGGCCGTGGCTGCGGGCACGAGGGTGAGAAACCATGGATGAGGCGGGGCCCGGAGTCCAACTGGCGACGCGGCTGGAACGGCTTCCGGGGGTCGGCTCGACGCGGGCGGCCAAACTCGCTCGGCTCGGCCTTGAGACGGTTCGCGATGCCCTCATGCATTTCCCCCGTGACTACCGAGATTTTACCGGTGGGCATCGGCTCAACGATTTGGTGGAAGGAACGCATGCCTCGCTTGCCGGTACCATTCAGGATGCGGCTCTGCGAACGACGGCCCGCGGCCGGTCGATGCTCGCTGTGCAGGTGCTCACCGACGAAGGCCCCGTGCGTTGTGTCTGGTTCAACATGCCCTTCCTGGCCGGACGGTTCACCGTTGGCCGCCGGCTGGTCGTGGCGGGGCAGCCACGCGGCAACGGGACGGCCTGGGAATTTTCCCATCCAGAGGTCCGTTGGCTCGATGATGACGAGGATGCCAGCCCCGTGGAGTGGCTGGCAATCTACCCATTGACCGACGGGGTTCAGCAGTCACATGTCCGCATGGCCGTGCAGGCGGCACTCGATCTGGCGGCTGATCGGCTGGAAGAATCGCTGCCAGAGCAGATCCTGGCCACCAAGGGTCTCCTGCCAATTGCCGAAGCGATCCGGTCACTCCACCGGCCAGCAAGCCAGGAGGCCCTTGAGGCCGCCCGGCGAAGGTTTGTCTATCAGGAACTGCTCATGCTGCAGTTGGCCCTGCGGCTGCATCGTGGCCGTCAGGATCATCAGCAGGCCGCCCCTCCAATCGATATCGATAGCCGGCTCGATCACCGGATCAAGGCATTGTTTCCCCATCCCTTCACGGCCGCGCAGGCCAGGGTCTGCGAAGAAATCGCGGCTGACATGCGGAAGCCGATGCCGATGAACCGCCTGTTGCAGGGGGATGTCGGCAGTGGCAAGACAGCCGTAGCGGCTTACTGCATGCTAGCCACCGCAGCCACCGCCATACCGCCGCAGGCCGACGCATCTGCTGAGCCGCCACCACGCTTTCAGGCAGCGATCATGGCACCGACAGAACTGCTGGCCCGGCAGCATTACCAGACTTTGACGGCGTTGCTGGCAGAGCGAGGCTCCGAACTTGAAGTTGGGCTGCTCGTCGGTGGGCAGCCGGCTGCGGTTCGTCGCAAACTGCTCAATCGAATCGCCGCGGGAGATATTCAGCTGGTTGTTGGCACGCAGGCCCTCATCTGTAGTGAGGCAGCCTTCGCCCATCTTGGCCTGGTGGTGATTGATGAACAGCATCGCTTTGGTGTGCTACAGCGGGCCTTGCTCCGGCAGGGAGGGAGTGACCCGCACATGCTCGTCATGACGGCTACACCGATTCCTCGCACGGTAGCCCATGCCGTCTATGGTGATCTTGATATTTCGGTTATCGATGAATTGCCTCCGGGCCGGCAGCCGGTCGCCACCTATCGCGTTGGCGCTGAGCAGATTGACCAGTGGTGGGACTTCTTTCGCCGCAAACTCCGCGAGGGGCGACAGGGGTATGTCGTGGTGCCGACGGTCGATGAGTCGGGGCGGGATGTGGCGAGTATTTCTTCGGCATTTGAGTCACTCGCCAACGGAGAGCTGGAAGCGTTTCGGCTGGGGCTGTTGCACGGGCGGATGAAGCCTGACCGCAAGGCTGGCATCATGGCCGACTTCCGTGCTGGTCGCTTTGACGTATTGGTGGCGACCAGTGTGATTGAGGTGGGAATCGATGTGCCGCAGGCGACCTTGATGACCATTCTCGATGCCGAGGCCTTCGGTCTGGCACAGCTTCATCAGTTGCGTGGCCGGGTCGCCAGGGGCCGTGTGCAGGGAATCTGTGGGGCGGTCAGTGAGGCTACGGCCACGCCGGCACCCCGGATCGAGGCTTTCGTGAGCACCAGCGATGGTTTTGCACTCGCCGAGCAGGACCTGCTGCTGCGGGGGCCGGGAGATATTCTCGGCAGCCGGCAGAGTGGGGCCCCGCCACTCTATCTGGCAGACCTTCTGCGGGATGGATCGGTCGTTGCTGAGGCCCGCAGGGATGCCCTTGATATCTTCACCGCCGACCCCACGCTTCACGATCCTGCCTACGACCGTCTCAAGCGGGTGCTCCTGGGACGCTGGGGAAAGACCCTCAATCTGGGCCTCGAAACAGTCGGCTGAACCGACCGGCCACGGCTGTCGGCTCCGTGCCGCCGTCGGCAGAGAGATGCGGCTGGCTTATGATGGTGCCCGCTCGTGGTGAGAGCGAGGCGATCATCCGGCCGAAATAGCCTCAGCTGATCGCCAGGTGCTTCCATCACGTTCGACGCGGTGATAGAGCGTGTCCCGCTCAATCGGCTCTCGGCCCGCTTCACGAATGAGCCGTTTGATTTCATCGACTGAGAGCACCTCGGGGGTTTCAGCACCAGCATCGTGGTAGATCAGTTCGTGTCGGACGGTGCCGTCGATGTCATCAGCCCCGTAGGCGAGGGCGGCCTGAGCGGTGCCAATTCCCAGCATGATCCAGTAGGCCTTCATGTGGGCAAAATTGTCGAGCACGATGCGACTGATTGCCATGGTTCGCAGGCTCATGGCAGCCGATGGTTTGGGGATGGTGTCGAGTTTGGTGTTCTCGGGGTGGAAGGCGAGCGGGATGAACGTCTGGAATCCACCAGTCTCGTCCTGCAGATCCCGAAGCCTGATCAGATGGTCAGTCCGGTGGTAAGCATTCTCAATGTGGCCGTAGAGCATCGTCGCATTGCTTCGCAGGCCAATTGAATGGGCGATGCGGTGAATCTCAAACCACTCCTGTGTGTCAGCCTTGTGCTCGCAGATTTTGTCACGCACCTCAGGATGGAAAATCTCGGCACCGCCCCCGGGCAGGCTGCCTAGGCCGGCTTCTTTCAGTTCCGTGAGGATGTCGAGTTTTGATCTTTTTGTCAGGTGACAGAACCAGTTGATCTCAACCGGCGTCCAGGCCTTCAGGTGCAGTGAAGGGTAGGCGTCATGCAGGATGCGAATGATGTTCAGATACCAGTCGTAATCCTTCTGGTGGTGGAGCCCCCCGACGATATGCATCTCGGTGCTGCCCGCCTCAACGGCCTCGCGGCCCCGGGCCAGTATCTGCTCGTCATTCATCCAGTAGCCGCGGTCTTCCCGCAGGTCGGCGCGGAAGGCGCAGAAGATGCAGCGATACACGCAGACATTTGTCGGGTTGAGGTGGGTGTTGATGTTGTAGTAGCCGGCGTTGCCGTTTTTTCGTTCACGGACAAGGTTGGCTAGTTCGCCGAGTTCGTGCAGGTCAATCGATTCATCCCAGAGGCTCTCGGCCTCGATAGCGTTAAGCCGTTCACCGGCTTCGACTTTCTCCCGGATCGGATCGAGTGATGGTTTGACGGCGGAGATCATGGCACCTCTGAGGGGTGAGTGGCGGGGCGAAAGCAATCTTCTTGTAGACGTAACCGGAAAGGAGGGGCAACCGTAACCGAATTTGGCAGAAAGCTTAGAGCCATAAATCAGCAGCGATGGCGGCGAGCAGGAGCAGGCCGATAACGGCATTTACCCCAAAGAATGCCTGGTTTACCCGGGAAAGATCGCGGGGGCCGACAAGCAGGTGCTCAATGAGCAGCAGCCCAGCAATGAAGGTGACAGCCCAGCCAGTGAGCGTGCCCAGCTCGGGCGTCACCACTGGTAGGGCGGCGAGGCACACGACTGTGAGCAGGTGAAGCCCGGCAGCAATCCGGAGTGCTCCGGCGACACCAAAGCGACTGGGAAGGCTCTGCAGGTTTTCAGCGGCATCAAACTCGGCGTCTTGGCAGGCGTAGATGGTATCGAAGCCACCCACCCACGTGGTCACGGCGGCGGCGAGGACTGCGGCCGGGAGCAGGTCTGCAGGATTGACCAGAATGGATGGCCCCCTGACGGCAATCCAGGCTGCCAGCGGGGCAAGCCCCAGGGCCGCTCCCAGCCAGAGGTGGGCAAGCGGAGTGAAACGTTTGGCGTAACTGTAGCCCAGGAGCCAGGCGAGAACTGGAAGTGAGAGGGCCAGCGGCAGCCAGTTGGGAAGAAACAAGAGAGTCGCCGCCACGAACAGACCTGAGGAGATCAGCACCAGGCGGGTGACGTCGCCAACCAGGAGCAGGCCAGCCGGAAGATGCCGACCTGCCGTCCGCGGGTTGCGGGAGTCGATTTCGCGATCGACGAGTCGATTGAAGGCCATGGCGGCGGTCCGGGCTGTGACCATGCAGGCGAGAATGCCGATGGCCAGCCAGAACCAGTGTTCCCCTGGCCTTCCCGGGAACTCCGTGGCATCACGCTGTGCAGCAATCAGTCCAGCCATCACAGCGAAAGGAAGGGCAAAGATGGTGTGGGAAAACCGCACCAGTTCCAGGTAGGTTCGCAGCGTTGCCGCCATGGGCCTTAGCTTCCCCACCGAGCGACAAGGCTGTTGACCACCCCGAGTTGGTCACAGATGCGAGCGACCACAAAGTCCACGAGATCAGCAACCGATTCCGCCCCGTGGTAAAAGCCAGGAGCGGCAGGCAGAACGACAGCACCGGCCTGATGAATTGCCTGCATGTTCTGCAGTTGGGGGAGTGACAGTGGGGTTTCCCGGGGCACAACAACCAGCTTTCGACGCTCCTTCAGCTGCACTTCTGCGGCCCGGTGGATGAGGTTTTCGCCCATGGAATGGGAAACAGCCGCCAGGGTGCTGCCACTGCACGGGCAAATCACCATTGCTCCAGTAAGGAACGAACCGCTGGCGATGGGGGCCATCAGGTTGAGGTAGTGGTGATAGTGCAACCGCCCGGTCGCTGGTGGTGCGACTCCGAGGAAGGCCTCGAGAGAGAAGCGGTCGAGGTCGAGGGCAACACCAAGTTCCTGCTCAAAGACGGCCTTCCCGGATGGGCTGATGACGAGGTGAACTTCACGGTCGGCCTGAAGGAGCACCTCAAGGAGCCGCCGGGCATAGATTGCCCCGGATGCGCCAGTGACGCCGACAACCAGAGGGAGGGCAGGTGAGTCATTCATGTGGCGGTGCCCTTTGTGGCAATTGACAAGGTGGCGATACCAAATGACAGCGGAATCTGCTCAACCCGGTCGAAGCCAGCGGCAGTGATGAGTTCAACGAGGGCCTGTCCTGAGGGAAACTCTTCCACGCTCTGGTTTAAGTAGGAATAAGCGTCGGCATGGTTGCGGGCAACGGCGTTACCGAGTCGGGGCAATACGTTACGGAAATACCAGAGGTAACTCCGCCGGATGATGGGGTTGCTCGGCAGAGAAAATTCGAGGATGGCAAGTCGGCCTCCCGGTTTGCAGACCCGGGCCATCTCCGCCAGCCCCCGTTCAGTCTCAGCGATGTTCCGCAGCCCGAAGGCAACCGTGACGAGGTCAAAGGTCGCATCGGGAAAGGGGAGATCCATGGCATCGGCCTCCACCCACTCGACCGGGAGGCCCCGCGCCCGCGACTTCTCCACACCGCGGTCAAGCATCGGCAGGCAGAAGTCGCTGGCAACTACGCGAACCCGGGGGCCAGCTTTCGCTGCGTAGGCGAGCGCCAGATCGCCCGTTCCCGTGCAGATATCAAGGATGGCCCCGGTCGTCGGCGGGGCGGCCCGACTGACAGTCACTCGCCGCCACCAGATGTCGATGCCGCCGGAGAGCATCCGGTTGACGGCGTCGTATCGCGGCGCGATCTCGGCGAACATGCCGCGAACCTTCTGGCCGCTCTTGTCGACTGGTGGTGCGGACGAGGTGGTGATTGTTCTGACTCCCGTGATTTTTAAACGCCGCTGCCCAGGGAATGACAGGCAAGCGGGTACCATGGTGAGGCGGCGCAAGCGGACCGCCAGCACCCCTCTTGAGGAACGACCGCGAGGAATGACGTGACGAGCACTCGAAGCCTTCGTTGGCACTGCCATCCACTCCCAGATGATATGCCTCCTGACGCTGTGGCGGGAGGTGTTGCCATCATCATCGACGTTCTGCGGGCCTCGACAACGATTATCACGGCTCTGGCCGAGGGGGCCGCATTTGTGCTGCCGGCCGCCGAGGTGGCTATTGCCCGCCGTTTTCGCCAGTCGTTGCCGGCAGATACGCTGCTCGGCGGCGAGCGGGGCGGCATCCCTCTTGCAGACTTTGATCTGGGGAACTCCCCCGCAGAATATGACCGAGCCCGTGTTGCTGGCCGTGGGATCGTCATCACCACCACCAATGGCACCGCCGCGCTTGCCCGCTGTGATGCTGCCAGTGACGTGCTCATCGGCGGCCTTGTCAACCGCACGGCCGTGGCGGCAGCGGCTCTCCGGCTGGCCGGCGAGGCCGGTGATGTGCACCTTGTGTGCGCTGGCACTGACGGATGCGTCACCGAGGAAGATCTGTTGGGAGCCGGGGCCATCTTGGATGCTGCCGGGGCAGTCGGGCCAGTTGCCGAACTGCAGGTCGATGAGTGTGGTGAGGCCGCCCTGGCGTCGTTCCGTCGACTTACCGGTGCCGGAGTTGATGCGATGGCAAACCTGGTCGAAGCCTTCTCGCGAGCGCCGGGGGGAGCCAACTTGGTTGAACTCGGTATGGCCACTGACCTCGCGCTGGCCGCAGCCGTCGATCAGTTTGATCTGGTGCCCCGCCTGTGTGAGCGATCAGGGCGGCTCTTGCCGGATGACGGGAGGGCAACATAGGGCTGGTTCCGCCCCGGTGGGGCTGATCTCGGTAGACCTCGGTTCCTTGTGACCACTACACTCGCAGCCAGCCGGAGATGCCAACCACGGTGTCTCTGCACCAGCTTGCGTCACCCCCCGAGATCACTGCTGATACCTCCATGAACAAACCTGCTGATCAGTCCCGAATGGATCGTATTGTTTCACTGGCAAAGCGACGTGGGTTTATCTTCCAATCGAGCGAGATTTATGGAGGACTCAACGGCTTTTGGGACTACGGCCCGCTGGGGGTGGCACTGAAGCGGAATCTGAAAGAGTGCTGGTGGCAGGATATGGTCGCCGGGCATGACGAACTGGCCACCCTGACTGGTGCACCGTCTCCGTATGAGATGACCGGCCTCGACTGCACGATCATCATGCATCCACAGGTCTGGAAATGCTCTGGTCACTTCGATCTGTTCCACGACTGGATGGTCGACTGCCGTGAGTCAAAGCGGCGGTATCGCTATGACCACCTGCAGGGTCGTTGGGCCAGTTACCGTGAACAAAAGGTTTTTGTTACCACCGATATTTCGGGGGATGACGCAGCCGCTGATCTGGTTGGCCGTGCCCAGAAGTTTTTCAAACTCCGGGCCAAACAAGTTGATGAAATTGTCTGGTCTGGTGAGGTGGTGCCACTCGCGGGCACGACGCCAGCGGAGGCCATTCCGTTGGCCGAGGCCCTTGGCCCTGATGCCGCTGAGCCGGGCACACTCACGGAGCCTCGGGAATTCAACCTGATGTTCGAGACCCGGATCGGCGCCCTTGCTGGTGACGATGACGACCGCGCCTTTCTGCGGCCGGAAACAGCCCAGGGCATTTTCGTCAATTTCAAAAACGTGCTCGACACTTCACGAGTGCGGGTGCCCTTTGGCATTGGGCAGATTGGCAAAAGTTTTCGCAACGAGATCACCCCGAGGAACTTTACCTTTCGCTCGCGTGAGTTTGAGCAGATGGAAATCGAGTTCTTCTGCCGCCCCGATGACTCACGGGCCTGGTATCAGTTCTGGCGGGATCGTCGCTGGAATTGGTACCTCAACCTTGGCCTGACCGAGGGCCGTCTGCAGTTGCGGGAGCACCACGCTGCAGAACTGGCCCACTATTCTTGCGGTACTGCCGACATCGAATATGCCTTTCCGTTCCTCGCGGATGGTGAATATGGCGAACTCGAAGGCATTGCCCACCGGGGTGATTTTGACCTCCGCAGCCACATGGAGGGCAAGCTGGTTCGGCAGGATGGAGAGTTGGTGCTGGAGACCGGGCCGGATGGGAAGCCACGACACCGGGGCAGTGGCCGTGATCTGTCGTACTTTGATGACGTCACCCGCGAGCGGTTTGTGCCGCATGTCATTGAGCCTTCAGCTGGGGCTGACCGGGCTGTGCTTGCCTTCCTCTGTGATGCCTACCATGAGGACAACGTGCCTGATGAAAATGGCAAGCCTCGAGAGCGAACCGTACTCAAACTTCACCCACGGCTGGCGCCGCTGAAGGCGGCTATCTTGCCGCTGGTCAAGAAAGATGGCATGCCCGAGGTGGCGATTGACCTCTACAAACGACTGAAGAAGCGGATGCCCTGCATGTATGACGCCAAGGGGTCAGTAGGCCGTCGTTATGCACGCCAGGATGAGGCCGGAACCCCGTGGTGTCTGACCATTGATGGCCAGA
>RGBY01000240.1 GCA_009919445.1 Planctomycetia bacterium | reverse complement strand
GCGATCTCGTCAACGGCCTCTAAAGCTTCGAGGATCTCACCCTCCAGCACACCGATGGCAGCCCGGGCGGCGTCAATCTGCTCGCCGAGCAGTTGATATTCTTTGTTGGTCTTGGCGGTGTTTCGCTTTGTTTCCAGGTCCCCAATCTTGCCCTCAGAGGTCCGCAGCTGAAGCTGTTTGTCGTCAGCTTTCTTTCGGGCCGCTGTGAGCGTTTCGGAAAGTTTCTGGCGGGCCTCTTCGGCTAGTTTAAGACGGGTTGTCTGGGTGGCGATCTTGCGGGGGCCAGCTTCCAGCCGGCCTCGCAGGTCTGTGAGCTGCCGCTGGATGCGGTGCAAGGTGCGAATGACAACAGCGGCGGTAGCAACAGCCATGAAAAGCCCTCCAGGAAAGCCGTCAGGCTACCACATGGGCGGCTGAGTCAAAATCGCCCTTGGGCGATCGGGCTGCAGGGAGGAAGTTCTGTAGCTTGGTGCCTGAGGCGGGTGAGGCCGAACCGGCCGCGGCCGCAGCGTGGTGCGGCGGCCGCGGCAGTGGTCAGCTGGCAGCGTGGCCGAGGAAGTTTTCCAGTTGCTTGGCACGCACCGGATGCTGCAATTTTTTGACCGCCTTGGCCTCGATCTGCCGGACCCGCTCACGGGTCACCCGGAAGATGCGGCCGACCTCTTCCAGGGTGTAGGTATAGCCATCGGTCAGGCCATACCGCAGCCGGATGATTTCTCGCTCACGGTAGGTAAGCGTCTTGAGGAGTGAGTCGAGTTTGTCCCGCAGCAGGCCGTGCGTGGTTGACTCGGTCGGGCTCGACGAGCCCAGGTCTTCGACCAGTTCACTGAAGCTGGCGTCCTCGCTCTCGCCGATCGGTCGGTCGAGGCTCATGGGCTGCCGGCCCATATCGAGAACCCGGCGGGCATCTTCCAGTGAGACCTCTGCTGTGTCGGCGATCTCTTCTGGAGTTGGCTCACGACCGAGTTCATGCAGCAGCCGTTTGGCGGTAGCCCGCAGTTTCGACAGCAGGTCGATCATGTGGACAGGGATGCGAATCGTCCGGGCCTGGTCCGCGATCGCCCGGGTGATTGCCTGACGAATCCACCAAGTGGCATAGGTCGAGAACTTGAAGCCCCGGCGATACTCGTACTTGTCGACGGCACGCATCAGTCCGGTGTTGCCTTCCTGAATCAGATCGAGGAAGGATAGGCCCCGGTTGCGATACTTCTTAGCGATCGAGACGACCAGTCGCAGGTTGGCGGCAGAGAGGTTCCGCTTGGCGGCCTCGTATTCCGCCTTCAGCCTGTCGAGTGAGTCCACGCGATTCCGCAGCGAGGTGGGGCTTTCCTGAGTTGAGACCATCAGGTCGCGGAGTTCCTTCCGCATGTCGGCCCGATCGTCACAGGAAAGCTCACCGGCCTTCATACGGCGGAGGTCAGCCTGGAGGCGATCCATTCGCTCGGACATGCCCTGCAGCAGTTTCATCATCGGCTGCACGCGGCGGGTTCGCAGGCTCAACTCTTCCACCAGTGCCAGGGCCTTGCCCCGGGCGCGACGGAAACGTTGGCGAGCCTGCCGGGCCGCATGGCGATCAGTCCGGGTGCTGATCAGCAGTTTGAAGTCCTCATGGCTCTGGTTCATCAGCCGATCGAGAGTGGGAAGGTTGTGCGGCATGCGGGCAAGGATCTGCTCTTTGGTGAGCCGCTCGGTGAGTGAGACCTTGATGGTCCGGTCGAATGGCAGTCGGCCTTCGTGGACCCGGCGCAGGGTTTCGACGGTGGACCGCATTGCAAAGCCACAGCCGAGGATGGCCCGCCGAAACCGCTTGCGGGTCACCTCAATGCGCTTGGCCAACGAGATCTCTTCTTCCCTGGTCAGCAGCGGGATTTCCGCCATCTGGGCCAGGTACATGCGGATTGGATCGTTAGCCGCGTTTGACGGGGGCGTGGTGATGGCCTCGTCGCGACGGGGTTTGGCCGGCTTGGCTGTTGCTGCCGGGGCTGTCGCGGCGACTGGTGCAACTGGCTGCTCGGGCAGTTCCTCGACCAGTTCAATTCCCTTGTCATCCAGGGCGACCAGCAAGGCATCAATCTTTTCGGGGTCAACGGCCTCGTCTGGCAGGTAGGCGTTGATCTGATCGAAGGTGAGGTAGCCGGTGCGGCGGCCTTCCTCGATCAGCCCACGCAGATCAGCATCGTGGAGGTGGTTCAAGGCGGCTGCCCCGGCGACGTCGGCCGCTGCTGCGGCTGCGTTTGGCGGGAGCGGGTCTTGCGGCTCGGGGAACAGGGAATCGTTCATGGTCATCAGCTGGTACTCCTTCACCAGCGTGCCACCAGCGGCACGCATTCAACGTCGATCACTCGACCACCACCCCCCACAACGATTGCCGGCATCAGGGCCGGACCAGATCGTTCTGATAGCAGTGACGAGTTGGGCATCTTCACCCCTCCTTGGGTTCAGTCATGCCCTGAGCAGCCCGTCGTGTTGCGACAAGTTGTTCAAGTATGGCGGCCTCGTCGTCCGGTGGGAGCGGCGCGGCCTTCAGTGTTCGTAATGTCTGTCGGGCGGTCCTGTCTGCCCGACGGCGTTCAATCGCTTCTCCAAGGTGATGCACGCGGTCAGTTTCATCAAGATGAGTCTGTTCGCGGATCGCCTCGTCGATTTGCACAAGCAGCCCCTGCAGCCGGGAATCGGGCAATTCCAGCAGCAAGCTGCCCAGAATCGGGGGGCGGCCAGAGGCCTGGAGACGACCGGCGGCCGCAAGAATGGCAGTAGTGGCAGCCGTGCCAAGTTCGTCGGGGGCAAGTTGTGCAAGTAGCGGCGAGATCATCTCGGGGGCAGCAATGAGCGCCTCCAGCAGTTCACGGTCCCACGGGGGCAGGCTGGAGGCATCCAGGCCAGCGGGTAGGTCTTGCTGGTCGAGTGATTCGCCCGCCCCAGAGGACTGCCGCGACCGGGCCAGTTCACTTAGCCGGGTCTGGAGGGGCTCTCGCGAGAGCCCGAAGCGACGGGCAAGTCGCCCCAAGATCTGATCCTGTCGCAAC
Source organism: Planctomycetia bacterium (assembly GCA_009919445.1). Taxonomy (GTDB): domain Bacteria; phylum Planctomycetota; class Planctomycetia; order Pirellulales; family UBA1268; genus UBA1268. Next base: position 964 of record RGBY01000240.1, on the reverse strand, counting down.
TGTCGCTGCGAAGGCGGAAGCGGAGAGCGTGGCGAGACTGCGGCCATCACCCGGAGGACTCCCTCAACAGCATTGAGGGCGGCCTCGTCAGAGGCATCCTGCGGCAGGCTGTCGAGTGTTTCCCGCATCCGGTAGTCGAGAGGGTCGATTGCCGCCTCAATAATCTGCTCGAACGCCGCGGCGCCGGCAGTGAGGCAGTGGTCGCAAGGATCAACGCCTGTGGGAAGGCGGGCGATGCGGACATCGATCGGCTCGGCCAGGAGAACCTCGAGCACCTCGTCGGCCCGGCGGCGGCCCGCATCGTCACCATCAAGAACCACCACGATGCGGTCGGCGTACCGCCGCAGCAGCCGAGCGTGCCGCTGGCCAAGGGCGGTGCCGAGCACGGCGACCACATCGCCGATGCCTGCCTGCCGGGCGGCGAGGCAGTCGGTGTAACCCTCCACCACAACGGCCCGTCGTGATGTACTGATGGCATCCCGGGCGATATCGAGGCCATACAGCATCGACTGCTTGGAAAAGATGGGTGTCTCCGGCGAGTTGATGTACTTCGCGGAGTCTGGCGGAGCATCTGGGAGAACGCGGCCACCAAAGGCGACGCAACGTCCCTGCGGGTCACGGATCGGAAACATCACACGGCCGCGAAAGCGGTCGTAGTGCCCCGAGCGATCCTGCCGCGTTACCACCAACCCGGCCTGTTCAAGATGGCTGGTAGAGATGCCCGCGGCCTGAGCCTGCCGCAGCAGCCAGTCCCACTCACTCGGCACAAAGCCAACCTGGTGGGCGGCAATCGTCTCGTCGGTCAGCCCGCGGTCACGCAGGTACCGGCGGGCCGATTCAGCCACGGGTGATTGACGAAGGCAGTCGGCGAAGCGTTCGGCGGCCCATGCTGCCGTCTCATAAAGAGGCTTCTTGACGTCACCGCCAGGACCCCGGCTGCGGGGCAGTTCGATACCAGCCCGGT
>RGBY01000239.1 GCA_009919445.1 Planctomycetia bacterium | reverse complement strand
GCACCAGGGACTGATAGGAATGACAGCGGCTCCTCGTCATAGGAGAGCATCATGTGGGCGGCATCCTGGATCACAATGATCCGGTTGGCCTTCGCAAACGCAACCACCTTATCGTAGAAGGCCCGCGTGGCTGTCTTCCCAGTGGGGCTGTTGGGATAGCAGAGCACCAGCAGTTTGGTTCGGGCCAGCACATCGGCCGGAATGCCATCGAGGTCTGGGAAGAAGTCGTTCTCGGGCACGAGCGGCAGTTTGTGAACCTCGCCACCAAACCAACGGGTGGCGGTGCCGGCGACAGGATAGCCCGGCACCGTCATGAGGGTGACGTCACCCGGGTTGATGAAAGCCGCCGGGAGCATGGCATAGGCAGTCTTTGAGCCGATGCAGTGGTTCACTTCTTTTGCAGGGTCAAGGGCCACGCCAAATTCACGTTGCATGAAAGCAGCCACGGCTTCCTTGAACTCAGCGATGCCGTTGTCGGCGTACCCACGGTTTTCAGGGCGGTCGATCTCTCGCCGCATGACTGCCCGTACAGACTCGGGGGCCATTTCATCGTTTTCACCAATTCCAAAGTCGAGCATCTTCCGCTCGGGATGGTCGGCAAGGGCTTGCCGCTTGGCCCGCTTGATGAGTTCAAACTTGTAGACCTCGGTGCCCTTGCCGTACCCGGCTCCACCGATTCGCTCGGCAAAGCGGTCCTGAAACCAGGGGTCTTGGGTTTCCGGTGCGGCAGGGCTGGCAGTTGACATGAGGGCCTTTCTAACGATCTGAAACTTTGGGGCGGGCAGCGAAAGCGGCAGCTTTCTTCTGAGAATGAAGATAAAAAGTTCACCCAGCAAATCCAAGCAGCATGGCAGTCAGGCGGTGCAGAAGTGAATTTTGCCTTCGCCCATCACGCTGTTCATGGGTAGAATATGCCCAGGAGATGCTGATCCATGCTTACGCTTCACCGACTTGTGTTCATGCAGACGGTGGCCGCTTCCGATTTCGGCCCTCTCGATGGCGATTTTGATCCCTTCGATGACGATGAAGCTGTCGAGTCACTCGTTACCTTTGAGTGACTTACGCCCTGTTCCGAGCCGGCTAGGTGTTCCGAGGAAGCCAGGCTGATCTGGGCGGTGCATTACCGCCGGATGGGGCTGCGTCAGATTAGCCAGCTGGGCTATCGGCGTCGTTGCGTCGCAGCACGAGCACGCGACAGGGGGAATGTCGCAGCACCCGTTCGGCCACGCTGCCAAGGAAGAGCCGCTTCACCCCGTGGTAGCCATGGGAAGGGATCACGATCATGTCTGCGTCGTGGCGACGGGCGTAGTCGGTGATTTCGAGCCCAGGGGTGCCGATGCTCACCTCCAGATGGGCCTCACCGGCCTGGTTCTCTTGGGCCAGCCGACGCAGGGCCTCGGTCACCTTTTGTGTACGTCGTTCATCAGTGATGTCTCCGAGTAAGACGCCGGGCGATACGGTTTCCAGCGGAAGCATCACATGGATGAGATGCAACTGGGAAGGGTGGTCGACCAGGTCGAGGGCCGCCTCGATGGCAGCTGGCGAAGCAGCAGAGAAGTCAATCGGCACGATCACTTTGGAGGCAGATAGCGGCATGGTCGTGACTCGCAGAGGAGGAAGCAATCAGGTGTAAATGGTGAACTGGTTGTTCTTATATCGCGCCCAGTAGTCAGTCAGCAGGGCTTTGACTCGAGGGGCAAGAAAGATGCCGCTCTCTAAAGAGGAAATGGCACCCAGCACGATAAAACCGAGAAAGATTGCCCGGTAGGCAATAACGGCCTCGCGCGACCGGCCGAAGAGATATTGCCAGGCCTTTTCACCGTAGTACGACCAGCTGATCATGGTTGAGTAGGCGAAAAGGAAAACGGAGATATTGAGGATGATCGGAAACCAGCTGAGCGTGTCAGCAAAGGCCCAGCGGGTCATCTCGACGCCTTCACCGGCAGCCGGGTTGTTGTAGGCACCACTGACAATCACAACGAGCGCCGTCATCGTGCAGATCACCACGGTGTCGATGAAGGGCCCAAGCATCGCCACCATGCCTTCGCGGACCGGTTCATCGGTTTTGGCGGCGGCGTGGGCGATGGCAGCCGAGCCGACGCCGGCCTCATTGGAAAAGACAGCCCGGCGAATCCCCTGCACCAGCACACCGATAAAGCCACCAAAGGCTGCCTCCGGAGAGATACAGGAGCGGACAATCAAGGCTGCTGCCGCCGGAATTTGTTGGGCATGTGCGATCAAGATGACCAGGCCCGCCAAAACATAAATGCCGCACATCAGTGGGATGATTTTCTCTGTCACCTGGCCAATGCGACGGATGCCGCCAATGATGACCAGGCCAACAAGAAAAGCGAGGATGCCACCAATTACCCAGTCGAGGCTGGCCGCACCACCGACCATTCCTTTAATAGCCGTTGTGGCCTGATTGGCCTGGAACATGTTGCCGCCGCCGAATGATCCGCCGATACAAAAGATGGCGAAGACGAGGCCGAAGGCCTTGGCTAGTAGAAAGGGAAAGCCCTTCTGCTGAAGACCGATCTCAAGGTAGTGCATCGGCCCGCCATCAACCGTGCCGTCGGGGTGCACCTTGCGATAAACCTGAGCGAGCGTGCACTCATTGAACTTGGCAGTCATGCCGAACAGACCGATTAGCATCATCCAAATCACCGCCCCCGGCCCGCCGGTCTGAATGGCGACTGCGACCCCGGCAATGTTGCCTAGGCCAACAGTTGCACTCAGTGCTGAGGTGAGGGCCTGAAAGTGGGAAATCTCACCGGGGTCATTCGGGTTATCGTAACGGCCCCGGGTGATGTCGATGGCATGCCTGAAGCCACGAATGTTGAGGAAGCCGAAGTAGACTGTGAAGAAAACCGAGCCGCACAACAGGATCAGCACGATGAGCGGAATCGGGACCGTCTTGAACGGCTCCCAGAACAGGACAGTGGCCATGTAGCCAACAATCACGCCGAACTGGGCATCGATTCTCTCGGTATATGACTGCTCCTCGGTGTCTTCATCTTGACTAGGCTGCTCTTGAACCTGCTCGTTCTCAACAGCTGAAGCGTCAGCGGCTGGCTCGGCAGAGAATGCACGGGTCTCGCCAGTAGCAACAAAGGCCATCAGGCCCGTGAGCAAAATGAATGTACGCAGCGGCAGCATATGCATCGGCATCCCATGCGAATGAGGTAGCACCCAGCCAGCAGGATATGCGGAGAAAAGCCGTTGTGACAATGTTTGAGGTTCTGGGGTAGTGCTTGAGGGCGGCCAGATGAGTTGAATCTGCCTACAGTAGTGGGCCTTTGTGAAAGATGGCGACGCGTTCCTTCCTTGGTGTTTATCGAGCCATATGCTGCCTCCACCCGTTTGCGTCTGGCTGAAGCGAGATTTGCGAGTGACCGATCAGGCCGCTTTGGCGACCGCTGTGAAGCGGTGTCGCGGGGGTGGTGTTCTTGCGGTTTTTCTCTACGAGCCTGAGATTCTCGGCCAGCCTGAGTGGCACGCGTCGCACACCGCATTTCAGCAGGAGTGGCATCGGGACGGAATAGCGCGATGTTGAACCAGTTATCGACGGCTGGCCTGCTTGGCCCGCAGGAACTCGGTCAGCCGATTGAACAGGGCTGCCGTCAGTCAGGCGGGGAACAGGCAGCCGCCGAGGTGCTCGATGATTTTCTCACTCGTCGTGGCCGTTTCTATGCTGGCGGCATCTCCTCACCGCTGACTGCAGAAACGGCCTGCTCGCGACTCTCGGCACATCTTGCCTTTGGCTCAATTTCCATCCGGCGGGTCTGGCAGGCGAGTGAAGCCAGACGTCTGGAAGTGAAGGCTGCATTTGCAAGCACCACTGATCGCCGGGAGCGATTTCAGTTGCAGGCCTGGCAGCGGAGCCTGAAGGCGATGCAGTCGCGGTTGCACTGGCACTGTCATTTCATGCAAAAACTTGAAGATGAGCCAGCCATTGAACAGGCCAATATGTGGCGGGCCGCTGATGGGTTGCGAGAAGATGAATTTTCT
>RGBY01000238.1 GCA_009919445.1 Planctomycetia bacterium | reverse complement strand
CCACTGGCTGGAGCAAGCAGGCACCCAAAAGTGCCCACACAAGAACGACATTTTGGGAACGCGTCTGGCTGGCCATACTGAACTCCTCTGGTGCTTCCCCGGACGGACGGTCAAGCCATGTGACTTTGCTAAACCGTTGGCGTACGCTAGCAGCCACCGTCTCCTAGCAGTCACCGTATTTTAGCAGATTGCACCCAGCCGTGTGCTCTGCGTAGTGATACCCACCGTGGAACGCAGAGACCTGCCCTTGCCGCCCACCCGCCATTCGCAAAGGTCAGTGCGTTGCTGGCACCTACCTCAGGGCTGAAAACACGGGCCCAGTTGGCTCTGCCGGCAGGCTGCTCTGCCAATCGGCGAGGCGTTGCTTCAGGGCGGTTGCCACCTCTGCCCGTGCCTGGGCCAAATCATTCTGCTCCAGTGGATCAGCATCGAGGTCATACAACTCGATATAGCTGAGGTCGTGACTCGCCAGCAACTTCCAGTGGTCATCTACAACCGCATAGCCAGCCCAATGAAATGGCTTTCCCTTCGGTGCCGGCCAGGGTGAGTCGGCCTTCCAGAAGAGTGGCTTCTTTCGCTGGGCGGCAGGCTGCCCGAGGAGTGCCTTCACCTGGCTGACCCCGTCAGGAGTGTACCCCTTCGGCAGACTCGCCCCGGCAATTTCACAAAAAGTTGGCACCAGATCGACTGCTGAAAGCAGTGACTTTTCATCGACCACTCCCGCTGCGACCTTCCCAGGCCAGCGCACAATAAACGGCACACCGACGCCTCCCTCAAACAAGGCCGCCTTGTAACCCTTTCGGCCACCGGTGACGCCTCTGGCAGCCCCAAGGCCAAAGCCTGCTCCAGTCGCTGTGTCATAACTCAGCTCGAGCGGCGTGGGGCCAACCCCTCGTGCCGGGCCATTGTCTGAACTGAAAATGACGAGTGTGTTCTCCGTGAGGCCGCGTTCATCGAGCACGGCCAACAGCTGCCCAATGCGATCATCAGCATGGGCGAGGGTCGCCGCGTAAATCTCATCCGGCTCATCGAGGCCGAGTTCCCGAAACCACCAGCGATATTTTGGCACCACATGAAAGGGCGTGTGCGGCTCATGCATCCAAAGATTGATGAAGAACGGCTTCTTCTGTTCCTGGGCTACGTTAATAAAACCAATCGCCCGCTGCACATCATCGTGAACGGGCATCTGTTCACCAGCACAGTTGAAGGCACCGTAATCGTCATAGCCATAGGCACTTGGGAGAGGTGAGTCTGGAATCATGTCATTGGCAAGATGCCACTTCCCGTAGTGAGCCGTCGCATAGCCAGCGGCCTTCAGCATTCGCGGAAGCGTCGCCGCCCGCACATCAAGCCAGTCGGGCATATTTCGCCTGGCATTCTGATCAACCCACGCAAAGTGACCATCAATGTTGTAGCGAGCCGGGAAATGGCCGGTCATCACTGCGGTTCGACTCGGCGAGCAGACACCACTGGCGACCGTGAAGCGGTGAAAATCGGTCCCCTCACGTGCTAGCCGATCGATGTTTGGTGTCTTCACATAGGGATGACCATGACAGCTCAGGTCTCCCCAGCCCCAGTCATCAGCAAAAATAAAGATGATGTTGGGCTGCTCGGCTGCGGTCGAAAAGGAAGCAAGCCCCCCAAGACACAGCCCACACACAAGCCCGAAAAATTGCGGCCATTTCATTCGCTCTTTCATCTGCTGTTTGACTCTCATTCGTTGCGTCTTGCTTTTACTTGCAATCGGCACGCTAAACCGACAGCAGTTCCATCCCTACCCAGTTCAGTACTCCAGAACAATTCCCTTCAGCGTCGTCTAGCCTTGCTCAGCCATCAAACTGATCTGCTCTTTTGTTTTCGTATCAACCCGGGTCATTCCAAAGGTGGCAATCTTCTTCCACTCGAGCGTCTTCCGGTCAGGTCCCTTCCTTTGCCGAAGGTTTCAGACCCAAGAGAAACTGCACGAGTGATTCGATTTGTTCTTCGTCAAGCGTCTGCGTGACGTCCACCATTTGATTGGCTTTTTCATATCCCTGCACAATTGCCACCTGCGGCCTGAGGATTGACTCCCGCACATAGGCTTCATCAGCCACCACCTCTTCCCGCCGTCCATTTCGAGTGACCACACGGGACGCAGTCCAGAGGCTGGCAAAACTGGGGCCAATTCGCTTGCCGCCGTCGAGCGTGTGACATGACATGCAGTGCAACGCATAAAGGAGCCGACCATTAGTCGTGGGCTTCTGCCGAACAAACTTATTGTCACTCGGCGGCAGTGTCAGTCTGATCTGAGCCAGTGCCATATCAGCAGGGATCTCCACCACCTTCGGGGAGACCATGCGAAGCCCTTCGCTGACGTCAATCTTCGTGAAGGCTGTCTGGTCAGCCAGGAAGTAGCGTTTCGCGTTACCTGCTTCAGGAAAGGCGAATTCAACCGTCACCTGGTCGGCTGCGAATGAAAGCACACGTTGCTCCACCGGCACACCATCAACACGAAACAGGAAGGTCGGCATGCCGGTAGCCTCGTCACGCCGATACCCATCAAACTGAACACGCTCTGGCAGCCGGTCACTCTCACCAATCCGTAGCGGCAGTTCGGTTTCCCCAATCGACCGCTTGACTCCGAGAAGAGGTAGCGGCCTCCCCCCTCGTCCGGTCGCTTCGGGGCGGAAGTCAAGGAAGCCACCGAACCAGACATATGCCAGCCGGCACTGCACAGCATCAAAGACATAGTTAAATCCACCTGGCATCCCGACGGCGATGCTGCGGGGTATCTCAGGGGTGACGCATCGCTGCATGACAACCTGATCAGTCACGGGGATGTCAAACCGCTGGGCCGACACCCCGCCTGCTAAAAACAGCCAGAGCAGAGCCACGAGGCACGACTTCATCGGGGCACCTCGTTTACGGTGTAGAAGGCAAAATTATTTTCCAGGATGGCTCCGCCGGCAGCCCGAATGTCCCCGAGGTCGATCTCATACACATGTCCGGCTTCCACTGGCACGGCAAACCGCAGGGTACGCCTGTCGTCCGAAAGGCTGTGCTTACTCACTGGCACCCGCTGCACATCCTGGCGATCTGAGCCGTACTCAGCCCAGTAAAGATAGTGAAACCGCTTCACGCTGATCGCATCAGCCACTCCTTCACCATCAGCCAGGGGCTGCGTGAAATCGACTTCAAATCCATCTTGGGTGAGCCGAATCTGCTGCATCTCAAAGGGCACGCTGGAACCGTCATAACTGATGACTTCGATCATCGGCTTACCGGTTGTCCAGCCACGACCAACTGAACCGACCCAGAGCCGGCCATCCGAATCAAAACAGGTAGAAAACGAGGCGCTTGCCAGCGGCCGGATGAAGGGGAAGACGGCCCCCTGATAGACGCCGTTAATTTTTTCCAGCGCCACCCGCACGATTGCCCGATGCGAGATGTCGGCGATAAAGGCCTGCCGACCAAATGGCCCAAAGCCAGTCTCGGGAGCAAACGACGGGTTGCCGGGGGAGTTTGTCAGGTCACCATGCACCAGCCAGACGGCCGGTGGCTTCCGCTGCGCCCGGTATTGCTTCTCATCCAGCAGCGGCACCTTCGCCACCGTCGCCCCCACCGTTCGGTGGTCGAGTTTGGCTGGCGTCAGACCATATTCCGGCCGATCCCAGAGCGTGGCGGGGTGGCCGAGGAAGTCACCCTCTTCGACATGGCCGAGATACGAAGACGCGACCCAGTCACCCTGATTGTCGGTAATGAACAGTTCATCGGCCGCATTCATGCCAATACCTGCCGGCGAACGCAGCCCGCAGGCAAAGGGGGTGAGTTGGCCGGTGGCATCGACTTTCATCACCCAGCCCCGGTAGCCGAGTGGCGATGACATCTGCCCCGTCTTCGACTCCTTGGCTTCATGGTGCCCTGATGCTGCAAGCCCTGTCGAAAAGAAGAGTTCACCAGCGGCATTCATGACTGGCCCATAGGCAAACTCGTGATAGCTGCCCGTAAATCGAAAACTATTCGCAACTGAACGATAGATAT
>RGBY01000237.1 GCA_009919445.1 Planctomycetia bacterium | reverse complement strand
AGCCGGCTCTTTGTAGTTCCGCTTGCTCTTCGACATCTTGCCGCCGTCTTCACCGAGCATGTGCCCCAGCACAATGCAGGTGCGGAAGGGATGCGGATAGTCCTGCGGCGGCATGGTGGCTGCTGCGTTGGTGGCGGCGGAGTCGCTGCCAGATTCTGGCCCGAATAACAGTGTGCTGATGGCAAGCTGGCTATAGAACCAGCCCCGGGTCTGGTCGATGGCCTCAGAGATAAAGTCGGCCGGCCACTGGCTGGCGAATTCCTCCTGGCCGGTATGTGGCCAACCCCACTGGGCAAACGGCATGGCGCCGGAGTCAAACCAGCAGTCAATCACCTCCGGCACCCGCCGCATGCGAGCACCAGCCGCAAAGGGGGATTCATACGTGATGGCATCGATGTAGGGCTTGTGAACCCGCAGGTCATCAGAAAGGTCGGGGTTGGCTGCCTTGGCCTGCTCAAAAACCTCAGATCCAGTGGCACCCGGTTTGGCCAGCAGGGCGGCGTAGGAACTGATCGCCTCGGCCTGGCCAGTCTCTTCGCAGACCCAGATCGGCAGCGGCGTGCCCCAGTAACGCTCTCGCGACAAAGCCCAGTCGACATTGCTCTCGAGGAAGTTGCCGAAGCGGCCGGCTTTGATGTGCTCTGGCAGCCAGTTGATCTGCTCGTTGTTGGCCAGCATCGCGTCGCGGAACTGGCTGGTGCGAATGAACCAGCTGGCGCGGGGATATTGAATGAGCGGGTCGTTGTCGGCCCGCCAGCAGAACGGGTAGTCGTGAAGGTACTGCTCTTGATGGACCAGCAGGCCACGGCTGCGGAGGTCGCGGCTGATGTCGCGGTCACATTCCTTGACGAAGCGGCCGCTCATCGAGGGGAACTCATCGGTAAAGGTGCCGTCGGGGGCCACGCAGTTCAGCAGCGGTGGTGTTTCACCCGAGAACCGTTCCCGCTCCGCCATCAAAACGCCATAGTCAACCTCACCAAAGGCAGGGGCGATGTGGACGATGCCCGTTCCTGAATCGGTGGTGACAAAGTCAGCCGCCACGACTCGCCAGGCGACCGGTTCAGAGTCACCACCGCTGGTGGTCGCCATCTCGGCAGGGCCGGCCGGCCGGAAGCAGTCGAAGGGTGGGAGGTACGTCAGGCCCAGCAGCGAAGAACCAGGGAATGTCTCCAGGACTTCCAGTTCGGTCTTCTTCTTTTCAGCCAAACCGGCTGCGAGTGGCTCGGCCACGACATATTCTCGGTCAGGCTCATCTGCAAACCGCACGGCGACATAATCAAGATCAGGCCGGACGGCAGCAAACTGATTTGAGGGCAGTGTCCACGGAGTGGTTGTCCAGGCGATCAGGCTGCGGTTGGTCGGCTGGCCAGTTGCATCAAGCAGCGGAAAGGCCACAAAGACACTGGGGTCTGCCACCTGCCGGTAGCCTTGTCCAACCTCGCCACTGGAAAGGGCGGTGCCCCCCTGCGGCCACCACCAGACGATCTTGTGTCCCTGGTAGAGCAGGCCGCGATTGAACAGTTCGGCAAGTGCCCACCAGACGCTTTCAACAAAACTCTGGTGATAGGTGACATACGCTTTGGAAAGATCAATCCAAAAGCCGATTCGTTCGGTGAGGGTTTCCCACTCTTTCATGTACCGCCAGACCGACTCTTGGCAGCGGTGGATAAACGGCTCAATCCCGTAGGCCTCAATCTCGGCCTTCGAATGAATGCCGAGGCTCTTGCAGACCTCGACCTCAACGGGCAGGCCGTGGGTGTCCCAGCCGGCTTTGCGTTCACAGAACTCGCCCCGCATCGTCCGGTAACGGGGGTAGAGGTCTTTGATGGCCCGGGTCAGGCAGTGACCCGGGTGGGGCATGCCGTTGGCCGTGGGAGGGCCCTCAAAAAAGACAAATCGTTTGGCTCCTCGTCGGTTGTCGAGCGACTTCTGGTAGATGTCAGCCGACTTCCAGAATTGGGCGATATCGGCTTCAGTAGCCGGCAGGTCAGGCCTGCCGCGGACGGGTTTGAACATGGCGAGACGAAGGCGAACGAGGACCAGTTTTTAGGGCTTAAGTGAAATCTCCGGCTCTTAGCATAGTCAGCCGGGGCGATTGACGGCACCCATGGCCACTATGGTGGCGGGGAAACGCTGCTTCGGCCTGACCAATGTCTCTGTGTGGGTTGGTTTTGAGATCTGATACGCCGGTATGATTTGACCCGTGGGTCAGAGCAAATTCTGGAGTTGACGATGTCCGCACGACATAACCGCTGGCTGACTGAGCAGTTGCCGGACTGGGAGCGTGATGGCATCATCACTGCCGAGGGAGCAGGACGGCTTAGGGAACGGTATGCCGTGGAGGCTACCGGTGGTCTTGTCCAACTGATTATTGGAGCAATTGGTGGACTTCTAATCGGCACCGGTTTGGTCGCGGTGCTGGCCTACAACTGGGATGACTTTCCTCGCTGGGTTCGACTTCTGCTTGCTTTTGGGCCGCTGGCAGGGACGCAGGTGGCGACGTGGTTCGTCTTGCAGCGGGCTGAGGCGGCCAAGCCATGGCAGCGTGAGGCGGCAAGTCTCTTGCAGACATTTGCTGCCGGGGCTGCTCTCGCACTTGTCTCACAGATCTATCATCTTCCAGGTCGCTGGACGGAACTTGTCTTCTGGTGGTGCATTGTCAGCCTGCCACTGGCGTGGGTGCTTAAGTCGCAGACAGTGGCGATTGCGTATTTAATTGGCATCACAGTCTGGACGTTGGCAGAGGCTTCTGAACAGGGGCCGTGGGGAGCCGCTGATGCTGCCGATATTCGCATTTGGTTCCCGCTCCTTTTGTCGGGCATTGCTCCGCTCTGGCCAGGTCCGACACTTCGCGAACGACCTGGAGCCAGCGGCCGATTTGTCCTTGCAGCCACAACGCTGTTGGGACTGTTTGCCGTCGCCGCTTCGGCGGGTGTACTGTCGGGTGGAGAGAGGCAATCTGTCTTTTGGCTTTGTATGCTTTCGTGTGTTTCCGTCCTGCTCTTCCCGTTGACTCAACAGGGAGTTTCCGAGCCGCTGCAACGGAAGCCTCAGGTGGTACTCGGGGGGCTTGTATTAGTTGGGTTGGCACTGGTTGCCAGCTATGAGGGGCCAGCCAGAAGCCTGGTTGCTGGTGTCCGGGCTGCGCTCGTGTTGCCCTGGTGTTGGTTCCTCCTCGCTGTTGTGATCTGCTTTGGTGTTTTTGCCTTTCGGCGGCAACGTTATGCCGTGCTGGCCGTGGCTGGTCTGGCCCTCGTGCCTCTGCTTGCTGCCGGGGTTCTGGCGAGAGATGCGAGCGGCTGGCCAGTTGCCATCGCCTACTCGCTGGTGCTTCTTGCTACAGCGATTGGATTGATTGCCTTAGAGTTTCTGGGCCGGCAAGGGGCCGCACGGATCGGTGCTGCCCTGATTACAATTCTGGTCATTCTGCGAATGGCAGACGCCGACTTTTCACTCCTCAGTAAGGGGCTTGCCTTTATTTGTATCGGTGCAGGTTTCCTTGGCTTCAATCTCTTTATCAGCCGCCGTCGTGCGGCAGTCTCTGGAGACACAGCGATATGAGGCCCGCAACTTTTATTTTTCTCACTGCTGTTGGAGCCCAGTGGTTAGTGCCGCTCGCAGGAGTCTGGGAGCAAGAGCAGATTCTCACGCAGGGAACAATCGTACGGATTCGCTGTGCTGCTCCCGATCCGTATGATCCGCTCCGTGGACGTTTTCTGGCAGTTCAACCGGAACCGACGGAGTTTGCCAGGCCCGCTGGAATGCACGAAGGGAAAACCACGACAGTCTGGGCAACTTTCAAAACGGATGATCAGGGACTGTCGACGATCGCATCGCTTTCACTTGAGCCAGTCTCGGGGAAGACGGTAATCAAACTTGCGGCGCGACTCCCAAGATGGAAGTCTGACGACGAAAACGTCAGGCTCGAATGGCCGGTTGACCGTTTCTATCTCAATGAGGGGTTCGCGGCTGAGGCGGACCGACGGATGGCAGAGCTATTTCGTGATGGCAAGCAACCAGT
>RGBY01000236.1 GCA_009919445.1 Planctomycetia bacterium | reverse complement strand
CCAAGGCGTTTTCATCTTGCTCATAAATCAGAAACGCGTGATCCCAGTGGTCATCGAGCCAGCCCAGCATCCGTTTTTTAATCAGTGAAAAGTCGATGATTCGGCCAACCTCGTCGACCTCCACCCCACCATGAGCCCCAACAACCTCAAGATCAACCCGGTAGTTATGACCATGAAAAAAGGCACATCGACTCTCATGCCGATAGAGTCGGTGTCCTGCACAGAACCGCAACTGCCGAATCAGTGAGAGTTGGGTGATTGTTGAGTCATTCATGATGGCGGCAGTTGGCTCAAGGGTTCAATCAATGGGACAACCAGTAGGAATGTTGGCATTAGAGTTGCGTCGGATTCGGTGCGTCACCGTAGACCGCTTTTGGATCAAACGACTTTTCGTGTTCGAGAAACTCAAGCGCCGTGCCAGCGGCCCGCTGTGACCCGACCGGCACCTTCCGATAGAAGCAGGAACGGTACCCAACATGGCAACTCGCCCCTCCAGCCACCTCAACTCGTAGCCAGACGCAGTCTTGGTCATCGTCAATCCGCATCTCGACCACCTTCTGCACGAGCCCACTGGTTGCCCCTTTGTGCCAGAGGCATTGTCGGCTGCGGCTGAAATAGTGAGCCTCACCAGTTGCAATCGTTTTCTCAAGAGCCTCTCGATTCATCACCGCCACCATCAGCAGTTCACCAGAGGTATGATCAGTTGTGACACAGGGAATAAATCCCTTGTCATCAAACTTTGGGGCTAGTTCAGTCCCCTCCTCCACCTGCTCGACGGTGACGCGGGGGGAGAAAAGCGGATCATTCGGATTGGCAGCATCAGAAGCGGACGAATCGGCCACGGGCTTGGGTTCCAGTGCGAGGAATGCAGACGGCGGCAATCACCGTCGCAGGGATCAGCAACGTTCCTCTATCATACCTGCCAGAAACGAGAGTTCACGCCACCTGCCTCTCACCCGCAGATCGATTGGTCACACTGGCGGCGGACACCCACTTTCCAGCCAGTCACAAGGCAACTGGTCGGCCTGATAGATCACGATCCGCTCGGGTGAATAGGTCTTCTGCCGCAGGGATGCGTCTTTCCGGTCGCTGACTCACCACCGAGGCAGTCGCTGCCCAGCTGGGAAATCGCAAAAGCCGGCCAGCCACCAATTTTGTCGGGTTTGACAATGGCATCAGCATTGGTCGGATCTGCCAACGCATCTTGAAAGGCTACAAAAGCTGCTGCGGCATTATCCTGATGATTGGCAAAAAGAGGATTCAGTACACCCCTACCATCAGAATAGTACTCATAGACATTCGTCATGGGATCGGCCCAGTTGCTCTTCACCGCCATCCCACCAATCGGAGTTATTTCGGCATAAGCAACTCCCTCGGCATCAAGAGCGTTGGCAAATGGAGTGATGAATGTATCCATAATGGTTGCCGCTTTGAGTTCAGGGTATGGCTGACTGACACCAACAAAGTTTTCGACATCGACACCGATTAACAGTGGCTGGGTATGGGTGAAACCAGCCAGATAGTCAGCCGCCATCGCGACCGTTGTCTGGGTGCCAAAGTTCAGAAACAGCCCCGGCTGCAGGCTTGCTGCTTCAGCTGCGGTGAGAAATTGCTGCACATAGTCTTTTGCATCAGCGGGCAGCGTGTCGGTGGTTGTGCCAAAATCGATGCTTATCATCACTGATCCAACGCCCTTCGCAGTCGCAAAGTCGATGATCGCCCCGGTGTAGGCGTCCCAGGCTTGCGGCTGAAAGAGTTCATCAAGCGGTGCCTTGTAGCCCTCATGCCAGAGCACCAGTTCGGGCGTAGGCAATGGCCCTGCCTCAATCACCACCGTTGAAGCCGAGGCCGATGCCTGCTGGCCATGCCAGCCGACCAGAGTAAAGGCCGCCTGCTCACTGATCGCATCGGCTGGTGGCACCCAACGCAACTGATCACTCGGTGTGATGAGTCGCTGCTGGAGGTTCCGTAGTAATACTGAAGGCGACGAAGTTGCTGGTGCTGTCGAGATATCGACCCAGCCGCTGCCGGTCCACTTTTCGACACGGCCGGAGGCGACGGCAGAGACGACAAATGACAAATCAGGGTGGCCATCTATTGCAGCGATGCTCACATCGGCTGCTGCAATCACCACCGGGCTTGGCCCAATGGGACTGTCAAGCGTTAAGGTTGATACCGGCCGTAGGGTCGGACGTGGAACCGGCGTGGAGACTGCGGTCGGAAGTGGAGCCAGGGTTGGCGTCAATACTGTCGCCGGATCAAAACTCGACAGCGGATCAATCACCTCCTGATGCCAGTAGACCCCAGCGGCAAAGGGGAGTTCGCCCTGATAATGGCTGGGCCAGGGTGGCTGCGTATTCAGATTTGGCTGGGGGAACTTCGTGAGGTTCGGCCAGGGATAGTCCGGAGGCGGGCCAGGCTGGTCGTGGGCTGATTGAATCGCATAGGAGAGATGCTGCCCAGGATAAAAGGCGACGGTGTCAGCCGTCACGCTACCGGGCTGTGCTGCCGAATTGTTCCAGGCATACTGTTGCCCAAGAAAACCGTCAATCAGCCCGTTGTGAAACAGCATCGAAAGCACGTTCCATTCACGGTATGGATTGGTTGTCGGGTTGCTGTTGTTGGTCCGTGGCAAAGGATCGAGCCCGAGTGAGGCGAGGTACGGCGTCTGGGTCGTGCCCTGAAGAATGAGCTGTGAGTTGAAGTATCCAGCCGTCGGGTGCCCGAGCGTTTTGAAGATACTGCTGGAAACAACCGGAATGATCTGCATCGGTGTCGACTCGGGTGCCACCTCGTTGAGCACCTGACGGCCGGCCCAAAGTACAGCGGTAATGCCAGCATAGACTTCATTCGTCGGAGCATGGCCAGGTCCGAATTCGAAGTCTTGCGCCCAGATCACAAAGCCACCGTCCGCCGTGGGCGTTGCCTCTGACGGCTTAGGAAAATCCAAGCCAATTTGTCCGGGGTCTGATGCAGAGTAGACCATCACGGCGTTGAGAATCTCTTTCGCCAAGGAGAGTCGCCCGCTGGCTGGTACCGGGTCGGCTGTACTGAACAGGTGGCTGATAAACGGCCAGAGGTTTTTTCCTGCAGTGTCTTGACCCTTGAGGGCCACTGACTGGCCGACCACACGGGCATCAACTGGAGACGCATCTTTCGTCCAGTCACTTGTCCACTTCTGCCGCTGGTCGTACCTGGCCTCGCCGATGACGGTACTGATGGCAGTGGATGCATCACCGGCTGGCATGGTGAGCGCGACATTCGTATCGTCAATCTCATCAAAAAAGTAGGCAAAGCTATCAGCCCCACTCGTCACCGCCAACAACTGACGAGGCTCAAGCCGCTCAACAAGGAGGCTCCGACGCCGGCCTACCGCGTCAGACCGACCCGTCTGCTGATCAGATTTCCCAGTTGCAAAACGAAAAATGTTTTTCTTCATCACAAACCTCCGCCACTACCTCTGGTTCTGGTTCTGGCAGCCTCCAGTCGCAGCAAACGAGGCACAACCGCTCCTGCCGCAGGACGCGGCACGTCGTCACTCTGCAAGCCTCCACGATTTCTTTACTTCTTTCATTGGAAAAGCCTGCAAACAGCTTTTTCAACGACCAGATCACCGGGAACCATTTGCTTCACATCCTCTAACCCTACCATCGCCACGGACCTGAAGCACGGTAACGGTTCGAGGTTTACCCAGTGACGTCCAGGGAATGGATCTGCTGATCTCTTCAGGTGGCAAGAGTGGTAAACTTCTCCCTGCTTTCCCCGCAGGAGCAAATCTTTAATGTCATTGCCCCCGTATTCTTTTTTTCTCTCTACGACACTGGCCAAACAGCCGCTTTTGGGTAGGCGGCTGGCTGCCATGGTCACGCTGCTGGCCTTGCTACCAATAGGCTGCCAGCGGCCCGCCCCGCAGCTGGTTGAACCACCGCCGCCCGAGGTAGTCGTCGCGGCACCACTGATGCTTGAACTGGCTGAAACCCTTGAGTTCACCGGCAACGCCGCAGCGGTCGAAACTGTTGAAATCAAGGCTCGTGTCTCTGGCTTCATTAC
>RGBY01000235.1 GCA_009919445.1 Planctomycetia bacterium | reverse complement strand
ACCAGTTTTTCCAGCCGAACAGTCTCGGTACGCACCCCTTCTTCGAGAGCAACCACGGCCGGCCTGACCAGAGCCAGCTGCTTCCCTGACCGCTCCATGAACCAGGCCGTCAGATCAAACGCCCCGGTTCGACGAACGCGACGGGCTGCTCGGCCAACCAGTTCGCTGTCAATTGCCGCCACCAATTCCTGAAAGTCGCCTAGCGGTGGCTGCCCCACTGCCGCACGAGCCGCTGCGTCGACCCCATCGAAGCGAAAGATCCGAGGCACGTCAAATCCCTGCGACTCGAGTTCACGTCGCCAGTCAGGACGAATATCAGGATCTCGGGAGGCATGTGTCTGGACAAATAACAGCGGTCTTCCCGGTGCGAACGTGGCGACTTCACGAGCCACAATCCAGGAGCGATATTTCTGTGCTGTACTGACCAGCAACAGGACATCACAATGCTTCAGCACCGTCTCTAGCCGGTCGCGGTTCTGATTGAGGCTGGCTGGGACAGCAGTGGAACGACTTCCCTGCTCCTGGCTTAACGACTGCGTGTCGGGGCTTAACGACTGCGTGTCGGGGTCAGGGCAGTCAATCAGCACGATCCCACTGATTGCCGGGGCATCGCTCCGAACGAGTTTGGCATCCAGTTCGCCCAAGGGAAGCCAGTCAACGGCAAGATGATCGCCGGCAACCACAACTGGCTGTCGGGTGGTGGGCCGAGCTAGATCCCCTGCCTCGGTCACATTCCGCCCCGCCAAGGCGTTGACCAAGGTGCTCTTGCCGGTTCCAGTTCCCCCGATGACGCCGACGACAAGCACGCGGGCCAGTTCCTGACGCATCTTTTCAAGCCGAGTGGTAATCTCCTGCCACTCACTGCAGATCGCCTGCCCCGGGAGCCAACCCGGGACAGATGCCGACCACCGATCGATACCGCTGACCAGAGCATCAAAGCGGGTGAACTCATCACTGCCCGCGCGGCTCAGTTCTGCTGGTTGCCTCGGATCAGAAACGGGCTTTGTCATTCAGGCGTTTCTCCCTCGGCTTCGCCAGCAGTCGCAAGACGGTGTTGGCAGCGTGCGATGATCTGTCGGAGTTGGGCAAGTTCCGGACGTTGGCCGGCAGTCGCCCGTTGTTCCATCTCAGAGAGGGTGTCTCCGAGCACGACCTCCTGCAAGGTCTCGGCCAGTATTCGGCCCCGTTCTACCGCCCAGCCAGCAAACAGCCGATCAAGCAGCGGTTTGACACCAGCCACCGTTGCCCCAATAGCCCCCTCACCTGCCAAACTAGCCGCCGCTCCTACGACCACATCACCAACATGATGGACCAAGGTTGAGAGCCCGCCGGCAGTGGCAGCGGCCGCAGGAACAGCTGCTGCACCCGCCGACCAGAGGGCTACCGTAACAGCTGGTCGCATGGCAGCTCCCACGTTCAGGCCGGCGAGGATCCATCGCACCGTATCCGGATGCGTGCTATCGAATTGATCCAATTCACGACGCACCTGCTGTCGGTAATCATCTGTGACTAGCGGCAGTTCTCGCTGACGGCGTTCAAGATCGGTGAACCAGGCGGACCGGTCACCAGACCGCAGGCGTTTGCCGAAAAGCCGCTCGATCTCCTGGTTTTCTCTGCAGGCATCGTCCAGACGTTCAATGAAGTCACCAAGGGCTCGCTTCAGGGCATCACGCTCAAGACTGGCAAAGTCTTCTTGGCGGGCCTGCGGAGTTGGCAAGACCCCCATGCGACCAGCTGCCCAACGCACGCCACGGCCCAGGGTCGCATAGGCTCGGCTCACCGTCAGATCAAAGCCTGACCGGCGAGGCTTCAGCCACGCCCAGATTTCCTCCCAGACACACTCACGAGGCGGGGCTGGCAAATCGATCTTTACCTGAACCGTGGCAGCCAAAAGGTCCTGCGCCTGCTGCCACGACTGCCCGGCTGCCTCGATCGCATCGAGCCAACTCGGCAAACCAACAGCCGGGTCAAGCACCATCTCAGCAGCCCCACGCAAGGCCTGCATTTTGAGGGCATCAATATCAGCGTCAGCCAGCAAGGCAAGCGGGTCTGCTGCCGGTGGAGAACCCGAACGATCGGTTTGCTCAAGAAAGGTCACTTTCCCCGTGGCTGCCGCAGCAGCATCATGAGGAACTACAAAAACGGCCTTGGCAGCCACCCCCGTTTCTTTGGCGAACGTCGCAAGCCACGCCGGAATGACAGCCTGCTGCCGCGGCCAATCGACCATGTTGACCACTACAATCAGGGGCTTTCCCGTCGCCGCTGCTGCTCGAAAGAAGTCGCGGATCACAGCGTCGTTGTATTTTTGCTGGGTGAGAACTGCCACGATCACGTCGCTCATGTCGCGGATCAGTTCTGCCCGCTCCCAGTTTTCCTGAAGGGTGCCGTCGATGTCGGGCGTATCGAGCAAGATCTGGCGATCACCTCCGTTTCCGGACTGACCGGCTGGTCTTTCCCGCCAAATCAGCAGGTTCCGCGTGTCCTCCACCAGTGCGTCGTCCTCTGACGTCCACGGCGTCGGAACAAAGCCAGGAAATAACTCAGCCAGCTCAATTCGTTCGGCCAGACCTGCCGGCAGGCAGGCAACCGGATGCAGCGTACGGGCAGCCTCAGGCACCGATCGGCTCATCCCCGAGCCGACCAACGCATTGGTGAGCAGGCTCTTGCCCGTATTCGTTCCACCGCAGATGGCGACAACCAGCAACGGCTCTCGACCAGCCTGAGGCAGGAGTTTGCCAAACAGAGGGCCATACCAGGCCGTTTCCTCCCCAACTGCCACAGCCAATGACTCTGCCAGCGGCATGAGTTGCTTGATCAGGCGAGCCCCGTCAACCAGATCATCAGCCCAATCAGAAAAGCCTCGCCGAAGGAGCGGGTGAGATAAATCGTTTCCGGTCGGCATATTCATGGACCTCGAGAGCCTTCTCGCTGGTATGACACCCTGTCGATTGTCGTCTGCGACCGGGCGTCTTACAATCTGTTCTGTGGGCAAACGCGTTACGCCGCTCTGCCTGCGATGCCTCTTTTCCCCTCAAGCCTGCCTCCTCAAGCCCGCAGAACGCTTCACGATGATTGAACGCCGCCCGCTGTTTCCCGGTGTTATTGAGATGAACCATCAGGCCGGCTGGCGGATTGGCTGTAGCGTGTACCTGGTCTTCGACGCCAACGACTGGGTATTGGTTGACATTGGCTACGAGGAAAACGTTGAAGAAATCATCGAGTTGATCCGGCAACTCGACTTTCCGCTCTCGCAGTGCCGCGGTTTGATTGCCACCCATGCTGATGTTGATCACATTCAGGGACTGGCCAAGGCAAAGGCCATTCTCAAGGCCCCGGTGCTGGCCCACCCGAAGGCCATCGAATCACTCGAGCAGGGTGATCGCATCAAAACCTTTGCTGAAATTGCAGCCCAGAATGTTCATCTCGACATGCCAGCAGTGACCATTGAACGGCCAATTGTCGACGGTGAACTGATCACCATTGGCGACCGGGCCCTCGAGGTCTGGCACACGCCCGGCCACACCGACAGCCAACTGGCCTTTCGCCTCGACAACCTGCTGCTCTCCGGTGACAACATCTATCGCGATGGCTCCGTTGGCGCTATCGATGCCCATCACGGTAGTGACATTCCGTCGTTCATTGCCTCCCTGAAACGGATTGCCGCCAGTGATATTGAGTGGCTGCTCCCCAGTCACGGCCCAGTCTTCCGCAAGGATGATCGGTTGCTGGCGAAGACGATTGAGCGGCTGGAAGGTTATCTGACGCTGGCTGACTTTGGGACATGTGCCCCGCACTGGCCACTCATGGATGAGTGGGACAAGGAACTGGCAGAGGGCCGCCAGCCGCTTTGACGCCTCTTGGCAGAACCTTGCCATCTCAGCAGGCCTGCTTTGCTGTGGGACTCTGACGATTTTTCCGTGAAGATCGGTCCTGCAGGCTGCCGATACTCTTCTTGATGCCGCGAAAAACCGGATTGGGGGTTTTTCCCGGACAACCTTCAGGGGGACTTTCAATGACTCGGCACTTGTATGCCTGGGCGGCGGTTACCGC
>RGBY01000234.1 GCA_009919445.1 Planctomycetia bacterium | reverse complement strand
GGCGTCTTTGCGTGCCTGCCAGCGAAAAGCGAACTGAGGAACAAGGTCGCCACTCACCCGCTCGATACGGAGTACGGCCAACGCCAGCAAAATCAATGCGACGAGGCTCGCAGTTACCCCCCTTTTCACAGTGGGACGATAGCGGCTTTCTCGGAGGAACCAGATGAACACGGCCATCAGCCCAGAGAAGGCGAGGATCAGCGTAATGATGTTACGAACGGCCTGATCAATAACATCGCCGGCAATCACCTCGAGCCAGCCCAGACGAACCAGCGTCGTGGCAGCGGCGAGCGACGCCAGCGTCACCCAGACCCGAGTCGGCGGCACGAGGCCGCCAGCGGGCGGATGCGAAGGCCCTGCGGTGGCGGGGGCAGAAGGCGGCATGAAAAACAGCAGGATAAAGGGAATGTGAGTATCCGCCGGCACAGTGGCAGATCGGGTACCGTGTTCTACCGTTGCCGCTTCTGGTTCGGCAACATCCCGGAACTTCCGGCATAACCGGGAGGTGGCAGGGCAGCATCTTTCGGGGCATCGGCTAGACTTGAGTATCGCGGCGGGTCATCCTAGTGAGATCGAGTCGGCCCTGGGCGACGCGGTCTGCTGACGGTTCGCCGCCGTGCAGCCCTTTTCAACGCTTTCCATTTGTGGTTTTCCGTGATTGAGCCAACACCAACCGTTCCCCAGCCATCGATCCGCGGACGGCAGCCTGCCGGTCCGTCGACCCTGGCGGTGCATGCCGGCGAAGATCATGTGAAGCCGGGGTTTTCAATCACCGACCCAATTTTTGCGGCCTCGACGTACACCTTCCCCAACACCCAGGCAATCGTCGATTTTCTGGAAGAGGGACAGCATCGCGAAGAATATGGTCGCTACGGCAACCCCGGTGAGAAGGTGGTGGAGGACAAACTCGCTGCCCTCGACGCCGGTGAGGCAAGCGTGCTCTTCTCCAGCGGCATGGCCGCCCTTGTGGGGCTGCTCATGGCGCATGTTGATGCCGGTGATGAAATCATTTTCTTTGATGAGTGCTACCACCGCAGTCGCGAGTTTTGCCGCAAGCACCTGACCCGCTTCGGTGTCGGGTTCCGCGAGGTGCGAACCTGTGACTACGAGGCGATGGAGGCGGCCATCACCCCGCGGACAAAGTTTCTCATCAGTGAGTCACCGACCAATCCTCACCTCAGTGTGGTTGACATTGAGCGGTTCGCAGAGATCGGCCGTCGCAACGGCGTGCTGACGATGATCGACGCCACGCTCTGTACGCCCTACAACGTGCGTCCGCTCGAGGCGGGTGTCGACTTCGTGCTCCATTCGGCAACAAAGTACCTGGGTGGTCACAACGACTTGCTGGCCGGAGCCGTGACCGGCTCAGCTGAACTGCTTGACCCCGTGCGGAAACTCCGGGGCATCATGGGTGGCGTCAATTCGCCACATAATGCCTACCTGCTGGAACGCGGACTCAAGACCCTCGCCCTGCGGATGGAACGGCATAACATCAACGGTCAGGCAGTGGCCGAGTTTCTTGCTGGTCATCCACGGGTTGAGCGAGTGCTCTATCCCGGGCTGCCTGATCATCCGTTTCACGATGTCGCCACCAAGACACTGCGTGGCTGCGGCGGCCTGGTGACATTCTTCATCCGGGATGCCGACTGGCGGCAGACGGCCGCGGTGATTGACGCGGTGAAGATTCCCCGGATTGGCCCGAGCCTCGGCGGGGTTGAGTCACTCATCGAACAGCCGATGGTGATGAGCTATTGGAACTACACGCCGGAAGAGCGGGCCGCGTTTCGGATTTCTGACAACATGGTCCGCATGGCCTGTGGCGTTGAGGACGCGGACGACTTGATCGCCGACTTGGCTGCCGCCCTTGAGGCTGCAGAGTAAGCAATGGAGTTTCGCACGCGGGCCATTCATGTTGGGCAAGAGCCCGACCCCACCAGCGGGGCTGTTGTGCCACCGGTGCAACTGGCCAGCACCTTTGTGCTGCCGACTGCCGATGGACCGGCTGATTACGACTACGCCCGAACTGGTTCTCCGACTCGACATGCCTTTGAGGCCGTTCTTGCCTCACTCGATGGTGGCCAGCGGGCTATTGCCTATGCCTCTGGCATGGCAGCTACGCATGGCGTGACGATGCTGCTGAAGCCGGGCGACCACCTGCTGACCGGAACCGACATCTACGGTGGCAGTTGGCGGCTGTTCAACAACGTCCTTGCTGAACAGGGCATCTCGGTATCAGCAGTCGACACGACCGACCTTGAGGCAATCCGCAAGGCTGTTCGCCCCGAGACCCGCATGCTCTGGATTGAGCCGATTGGAAACCCATTGCTGTCGGTGACCGATGTGGCTGGCTGTGCCGCGATCGCCCGTGAGGCCGACCTGCTGCTGGTGGCGGATAACACGCTGGCAACACCCGTTCTCTGTCGGCCGCTTGAACTGGGGGCAGACATCGTCATGCACTCAGCCACCAAGTACATCGGCGGGCATAGTGATCTGCTCGGGGGTGTGGTCGTTGCCCGAGATGCCGAAATGGGGCAGCGGCTGCACTGGTTGCAGAATGCGACCGGTGGCGTGATGGGACCGCTGGAGTCCTTCCTCTGTTGTCGGGGTGTCAAAACGCTCGAGCTTCGCGTGCTTGCCCAGTCGGCCACGGCGTCCCGCCTTGCCAGTTGGCTCCAAGAGCAGCCGCAGGTTCGCCGGGTTCACTACCCTGGGCTTGCCAGCCACCCAGGTTATGAGACTGCTGCTCGGCAGTTTCAGGGAGGCTTTGGCGGCATGGTCAGTTTTGAAATTGACGGCGATGTCGCTGCCGCCCAGCGTGTAGTGGAGTCAACGAAGCTCTTCCAGCTTGCCGTTAGTCTGGGGGCAGTTGAATCGCTGATTGAGTTGCCTGCGGTGATGTCGCATGGATCGTATGCACCAGAGGCCCGCCGGGCTGTCGGCATCAGTGAGATTTCTGATCAGAGCGAATTTTCCAAAAGTTCTGATTGAATCGATACCGATATCTCTCCTGAATGAAGCGGCGGCGTTGACGACGCGTACGTCAGTCATGTGCCGCCAGATGAGGAGAGAATCATGCGTAACCCCCCACTCCGTCCCTGTTCTCTTGCGGCTTCGCTGGCAGCGATTCTCGCCGGTTTCTCTGCGGTGCATGCCGCTGATCCGGCAGCTGATGCCAGCTTGAAGTGGACGCCTCACCGGGCTGCCGCACGGCCACTCGACGGAGGTGTGGAGGAGGCTCTGGCGGCTGCAGCGGTCGCCCCACAGGCTCAAACAATGGTGGCAGCCCCCGCGCCGGCAGCGGTCAGTCCACCGCCGCAGGCCACGGCTGAAAACAAGCTGCCACCGGCAGCTGTTGCCGTCCCCGATACGATTCCTGCCCCGCCGGTAGCGGCCCAGCGACAGGTTGTCGCTCAGGCTCAGGAGCAAGGCTTCGCGCCACTTCGCAAGCAGCTTGATCCCTCGGACATGGTCGAGCGGTTTGGGAAGTGGGTGGCCGACAGCCAGCCAGCTGGAAGTGCGAATGCAGCTGCTCGTGATGCGGGCCCGTTGGGCATGGGGATGATGCGGACACCGCAGGGGCATCGGTACGGTCGGCCCATGATGGCTCAAGAGCGGCCCGTTGATCTTCAAGATCTGGCTCGGCAGCGTGATGGCGGTGGGCTCGCCCCGCCGTTTAACCCGAGTACGGTTCGGCGACCAGCACGCCCCGAGCGGCTTGCCATGGACATCGACAGTGTGCCATCAGTGATGTCACGGCAGGCCCAGGCCGAAGCAGTCGCACCTCCGGCAGGAAAGCCTGCCATGAAGCCAGGTGCGGCCTCGCGGGCTTCTGAGCCGCTGACCATCGAAGGACCCAGCATCACCGAAGATTTTGGTGGGTACGTTGAAGAAGGCTATTCGATGGGAGATGAGATGTGGATGGGCCGGACGCCGGCAGAACTCTACGTCGAGTCGTTCTATGACGATCCCTATGCCTGTGAGGAAGACTGCGATGTGATGCCGTGGCATTTCTGCCACGGCCGCGTCTGCAACTGGCTGCGTCAGTTTGGTAGGCCGTACTACGGCTGGCGGTGGT
>RGBY01000233.1 GCA_009919445.1 Planctomycetia bacterium | reverse complement strand
AAACAGTGGGCCAAGGCGCTGATGGTGGAGGCCGGCATCCCCACGGCGGGCTACTGGAAAGCCAACAGCCGAGAGGAAGCCCTCCATGCCCTCGACGCCGCTGCCGTCGAGTGGAGAGGCCACCGAGATCTGATCCTCGACTTCATCGACTCACTCTGGTCTGCTGAGGGCGGCTTTCACGGCTCTTGGGCAGATGACGACCTCGATAGTGAATACACGTTTTACGGCCTGCTTGCTCTGGGTCACGCCAGTACGTAAGCCCCCTCACAGACGCCGTTCACATGCCAACCCCACTCACTGATCTGCTGTCCTCTGATGCCTTTGCCACGATGCGACGGCAGGCTCGTGAGCAGTTACTGGCGGCCCGCAATCCAGCTGGCCACTGGACCGGCAGGCTCTCTTCAAGTGCGCTTTCGACTGCAACGGCAATCAACGCACTGCGACTGGCTGACGAGGTGGCCATCAGCAGAAACGAGCCACCGCAGTTCACGAGTGAGATCAGGCGTGGCTGTGGTTGGCTCTTGAGCACGCAGCTGGCTGATGGAAGCTGGGGAGATACAACCAGCAGCCCGGGCAATCTGTCAACAACACTGCTTGCCTGGTCTTCACTGGCTGCTGTGGCCGAGCGGAAGTCACTTACTCAGGTTGAACTGGCAGCCGCCGTTGAGCGGGCGGCCCGCCGGATCACAGACTGGACCGGCGGCCTGTCAGTAACCGCAATCGCAACCGCTCTTGCAACGGCATATGGCCGAGACCAGACCTTTCAAGTTCCAATTCTCACCCATGTCCTGCTGGCCAATCGGTTTGGTGACTACCGACAGGCTTCCGCCTGGCGAGCCGTACCACCGCTGCCGTTTGAGCTGGCGGCCCTGCCACAAAACTGGTTTCGGCTGGTTGATATGCAGGTGGTCAGCTACGCCCTGCCGGCACTGATTGCCATCGGCCAGGTCCGCCACACCTTCTGCCGGACGGGCGGCCCCGTCGGCTGGCTGCGTCACGCGACCCGCCGCAAAACGTTGAAGGTGCTGCAAGCGATTCAGCCTGCTAACGGCGGTTTCCTTGAGGCCACACCGCTGACGTCATTCGTCATGATGAGTCTGGTGGCAATGGGACTAGACCAGCATCCGGTGAGCCGACTGGCAGCCAGCTTTCTTGCCGGTGCGGCCCGACCAGATGGCTCGTGGCCAATCGACACGAATCTGGCGACCTGGAATACCACCACCGCCGTCGCTGCCCTCGGCGCGGGGGGCAATATTGCCGCCTCACTTTCAACTGACGATCGCCGGCTCATCCGCGACTGGCTGCTGGCCCAGCAGTGGCGAACCGTTCATCCTGCGACTGCTGCGACCCCGGGGGGCTGGGCCTGGACCGACCTTCCCGGCGGGGTCCCTGATACCGACGACACCAGTGGCGTGGTTGCCGCTCTGGCAACGCTCGAAAGCGACTCGACGGCTCGCTCGACCAAAGCAGTCGCAGCCGCAGAGGATGGTCTTGCCTGGCTCGCGACGCTCGCCAACCGCGACGGCGGCCTGCCCACCTTCTGCCGGGGCTGGGGCCGACTTCCCTTCGACACCTCATGCCCTGACATCACGGCCCACTTCCTCCGCGCGGCTGCGGCCTGGCCCTTAGCCTACGCCAGGCATCACAAGACAGTACGCGCCGCACAGCGGTACCTCCGCCGCACCCAACGAGGTGATGGCTCGTGGGAGCCACTCTGGTTTGGCAACCAGCACCATCCCACGCAGGCCAACCCGACGTACGGAACCGCGAAAGTTGTCTTGGCCACACAAGACGCCAGGGCGGCAGGCTGGCTCATTGCTGCCCAGGCAGCAGACGGCGGCATTGGGGCTGGGCCTGGCATCCCTGCCACCATTGAAGAGACCGCCCTCGCTATTGAAGCGCTTGCTGAAGTCGCTGGCCACACTCAGGATCGGCAACTCGCCACACGAGCATCTGAGGCGATAGCTCGCGGCCTCGGCTGGCTATTGGAGGCGACCGCATCAGGCACAACCTTCCCGGCTACACCAATTGGTCTCTACTTTGCCAAACTCTGGTACTCCGAGTCGCTCTACCCAATCAGTTTCACGGTTGCCGCCTGCGAGCGAACAGCAACGCTCCAGCAGGCAACCTGAAACACATTAGCCGAGACTGATGCGGGGCAGGGGGCCCGCCCCCTGAACAACGGCGGACACTGCCTGGGCAGCAGCCTGCCAGTCGGCTGCTGTTGTTGACCACCCTGCTGAAAGCCGCAACATTGCCCACTGACTCCCTGCTGGCAGGCCGAGCCGAGAGAAACCGATAGCAGTTACTGCTTTTGCCGTTGCGTCACTGCCGCTGCTACAGGCAGCACCAGTCGAGGCTGCAATACCCTGTCGCTCGACCGCCGCCACCAGCCGCCGGCCATCGTGACCAGGCAAGAGAACAGCCGAGGTATTCCAGAGTCGCTCCGCCTGCCGGCCCAAGATGATCGCCCCAGGAATCTCTTGCATGACGACACGTTCAAAGTCATCGCGGGCAGCCTGTCGTTCCTGCCGCATGGCACCGGCAAAACCTTCGGTCTCGTGAGCAACGGCCTCGAGGGCGGCGACCATCGCCACAATACCGGGAAGGTTCTCCGTTCCCGCCCAGCGACCTTGCTGCTGTGGGCCACCCTGATCGCCGGTGAATGCGGCTGCCTCGCCGGGCACAACTAGAAATCCAACTCCCTTGGGCCCACCAAACTTATGGCTGCTCCCCGTGACGAAGTCGGCTCGCCCCAGCCTGCCAGGCGGCAACTTGCCAATCCACTGTGAAGCATCGGTATGAAACCAGACACCCGCGTGACGGCAGAGGCCTGCCATTTCTTCCCAGTCGTGCAACACGCCGGTTTCATTGTTGGCAGCCAACAGCGAAAGAAACGCGGGCTTTGCTGCTGCGGCAAGTTCCTCTTCAACGCCAGCCGGCATTACACGGCCAGCCTCATCAACCGGTAATTCCCGCACACGCCCCGGCAGGGCTGCAGCCATCGGTACAGCGAGACTCGGGTGCTCAACCGCCGAGATCAGCAGCTCACCGGCGACAGGGTTCAAGGCCTTCGCAAGATGCCGGGCAAGCCCATTGTTGGCAGCCGTTGCCGAGCCGGTAAAGAGAATGCGCTGCGGCTCACACCCCAGCAACTCACCAAGCGTCTCACGAGCATCATCAAGACATTCGCGGGCTTCTGTAGCCGCACCAGAGAGGCTGGATGGATTCTGCCAGTGGTCTGCGCTGGCCTGAAGCCATGCCGCCCGGGCTGCCGGGTGCAGCGGCGTCGTGGCGTTGGCGTCGAAATACCGCACGAGTGACTCCACACAGAAACCAGGCTAGTCACGCCAGAGCACGACTGGCGGTCACCACAGCAAGACCGTCAGGCTCCGCTGATACCCAGCACATCTTCCATCGAGTAGCGTCCGGCCGGACGCCCCACCAGAAAGGCAGCCGCAGCCAACGCCCCGCGGGCATAGGAGTCACGGTTCGTTGCCCGTACGTTAACCGACAGGCTCTCACCCTCCAAACCAAAAAGAATCGTGTGCTCACCTGGGTTATCACCAGACCGCACCGCATGATAGCCAACCTCATCCGCCGGCCGTGCACCAGGACGGCCTTCACGTCCATGCACCTCGCGTGTCTGCCCCATTGCCTCTTTGACGATGCGGCCAAACTTCAGTGCCGTCCCACTGGGAGCATCTTCTTTATGGTGGTGATGGCATTCAATAATTTCGACATCAGCCCGGCTGCCAACACCTTTGAGCAGCCGACCAGCCCGACCGACGAGGTCCATCGCAATGTTGACCGCCAGGCTCATGCTTGGCGAAACCAGCACCGGCACCACTTTGACAGCCTCTTCAAGGGCGGCCTCATCAGCCGGCTCAAGCCCGGTGGTGGCCACCACCAGCGGCACCCCCTTGGCTGCACATGCAGTGGCAATTCCGGCCACTGCCCCCGGCAGAGAAAAATCGATCACCACATCAGCCTGTTCATCCCAGCCGTTGGTCAGAGCCACACCGGCTTCACCGGCCCCGGCCAACTGCCCTGCATCTTGGCCCATCTTTGGATGGCCA
>RGBY01000232.1 GCA_009919445.1 Planctomycetia bacterium | reverse complement strand
CATAATTGCCAGCACCAGGCTGGCAATAACGATAAATGGCAGAATAACCGGTGCCCAGCTGGTAAACAGATCCAGCGATAACAGGTTATGGCTGGTCAGGATGGCCAGCAGCACACCCGGGACGCCCCCGCCAGTTCCGACGTCGAGAATCCGTTCGCCAGCAGTCAGGTGAGCCTGCAGGGCGTTGGCGTCGGCAACATCCCGCTGCAGAAAGCGGCAGGCATCGGTATGACGGGTGAGGTTGAGCCGCTCGTTCCATGCCCAGAGCCGACTGGCGTACGCAGCGAGACGGGGAAGTGTGGCAGCGGGCAGGTCGAGCCCAATCTGGGCTGCCTCGGCTGCCAAGGTCACGGCCAGGTTTTCGGGGGTGACCGGTGCGGTGGTGGAGGGGGTGGGGTCGCTCACTTGATAAACAGCATCTCCGCATAGGTGGGCAGCGCCCAGAGGTCATCAGGCAGCAGGGGTTCCATCTGATCGGCCGTTTCCCGCAGGGCGGAGAGGGCGGGAATGATTATGGCGTGGGCGTGAGCGGCTTCAGCAGCGACACCACCACGAACCGGCTCGTCGACCGCTGCTTGCAGGGCGTCGATCCGTTGCTCGCATGTGTTGACCAAAGCAGTGAGCTTTTCAAGCGTGCCGAGATGGGCGGGCTGGCCCAGGCTGCTGAGCTTGCTGGCGGTGTCAACCAGTTCGCCTTGATAGCGATAGCCGGCTGGCAGAATTATCTTGCGGGCCATTTCCAAGGCTGTGTGGGCTTCGGTTGAAATGTCTTTGGAGTAGCGTTCCATATAAATCTCGTGCCGGCTTTCCATCTCCCGACGGGAGAGAACGCCATACTTCTCAAACAGGCCGATGTTCTGTGGATCAATCAGTACGGCCAGAGACTCAGGTGTCGATCGCAGGTTGGGCAGCCCTCGACGAGCAGCTTCTGCCTGCCATTCTGCGGAGTATCCATTGCCATTGAAGATCACCTTCTTGTGGGCCGCAATTTCCTGATTGAGCAACTGTTCGACAGCAGTGGCCAGTTGTGCCTGGTCTCCCCCGGTTGCCTTGTCGAGTTCTGTGGCAAAGAAGTCGAGACTTTCAGCCACAATCGTGTTGAGGGTCACCAGTGGGCCGGCAATCGACTGGCTGGAGCCAACCGCACGGAACTCGAACTTGTTGCCGGTGAAGGCAAACGGGCTGGTGCGGTTACGGTCTCCGGCATGCTTGGGCAGCGGCGGTAGGGTGTCGACGCCGATGGTCAGCGTGCCGGTCGATTTACTGCCAGTGATGCTGCCCTGCTCGATCTGCTCAAAAACCAGCAGGTTGCCCAGCTGACAGCCAAGCGACCAGTTGACGTGCTTCCCAGAGCCATTGATCCCGCCAAAGGGCTTTTCATGCAGCAGACAGGCCATGCCGTACCGGGGGGCGATCCGGCTGAGCATCTGCATGATCAGCTGCTGGTGGTCGTGGGCGATGTTGGCATTTTCATAGACTGGTGCGATTTCATACTGGCTCGGAGCAACCTCATTGTGACGGGTCTTGACCGGCACACCGAGTTTGTAAAGTTCGCGTTCCACTTCGAGCATGCAGGCCAGCACTCGCTCGGGGATGGCACCGAAGTATTGGTCTTCAAACTCCTGACCCTTGGGCGGCTTGGCCCCAAACAGTGTGCGGCCAGTGAGCATGAGGTCGGGTCGGGCGTAGTAGAAGTTGCGATCAATCAGGAAATATTCCTGTTCAGGTCCCGCCGAGGCTGTCACCGGCCCAGTCTCTGTGTGGCCGAACAGGGAGAGGACACGGCGGGCCTGCCGATCGAGCGCCTGCATACTGCGGAGCAACGGAGTCTTCTTGTCGAGTGCCTCACCAGTCCAAGAGCAAAACGCAGTTGGGATGCAAAGCGTGGTGCCATTCGGATTTTCCAGCACATAGGCGGGGCTGGTTGGATCCCAGGCGGTATAGCCCCGGGCTTCGAAGGTGGCCCGGAGGCCACCGGAGGGAAAGCTTGAGGCATCTGGCTCACCCTGAATCAGTTCCTTGCCAGAAAACTCAGCGACCGCGCCACCACTGGTGGTGGGCGCAAGGAAGCTGTCATGCTTTTCGGCGGTGAGGCCAGTCAGTGGGTAAAAGACGTGGGCGTAATGGGTTGCCCCTTTTTCGATTGCCCAGTCCTTCATGGCCAAGGCAACGGCATCTGAGATGACCGGGTCAATCGGCTTGCCCTGTTTGATGGTGGCCTGGATCGCCTTGTAGATGCTCTTGGGCAGCCGTTCCTGCATGACCGCATCATTAAAGACATTGATGCCAAAGAGACTGCTTGTGGGCGTCTCGCGGAGGTTCCACGCTGGCCCCCGAGGCTTATAGCTATTGAGGGCGGAGACAACGCTGCTACGGACACTGGTCATGGTTTGATCCTGACAACGAAGGACATGGCATCGACGACCCAACGGTCGGCCCCTCCAGTATCCCTTCCTGGCGAGGGTCGCCGGAAGCCCCTCAGGAAAATCACGCTGGGACTCCGGGCAGCGACCACCTTTTGCGTGGTGATCCCCACCGCTTGTCAGCGGGGCCGGATTCGTCGTGATACCGGCTGGGTGATGGGGCTGCGGGTTTCTCGTCTGGCCACGTCGAGAGCAGTCGCCAAGGGAGCATCGCTGGCTGCCAGTTGACCACTGGCGTCAGGTCGGGCTGTCTGTTGGACGAACAGGTCGGGCTCAACGCCAACTCGGGAATAGGGCTTGCCGGTGGGTGAGTAGAAACTGGCGGTCGTCAGCCGCAGGCCCACGCCTGCTGAGGCCAAAGGAAAAATGCCCTGAATCGACCCCTTCCCGTAACTGCGGGCACCGACGATGCGGCCCCGGCGGTGGTCACGAATCGCCCCGGCAAAGATTTCACTGGAACTGGCTGAGTCTCCATCGATGATCAGGGTCAGAGGCAACTGCCACGTTCCTGCTTGGCTGGCGGTGTAGTTGAAGTCTTCATCGGGGCTGCGACCTCGGGTGGCGACGACGAGCCCTCGCTCGAGAAACAAATCAGCCACATCGACGGCTGCGGAGAGCAGGCCACCGGGGTTGCCCCGGAGGTCGATGACCAGTGACCGCATGCCAGCCGAATCGAGCCGTCGCATGGCAGCGTCAAGATCAGCCGCCGTGGTCTTCTGAAACGAGGTGATCCGCAGGTAGCCGACACCGGCGAGTTGGTCGAGCAGCTGGACATCTTCGATGCTGGGGACCTCGACATGCTCGCGGCGGACAGTCATGGCCCGTGCCGGACCCTGCCCCCGCAGCACGGCCAAGGTTACCAGCGAGCCTTCCGGCCCTTGGAGCAACTGGGCCGCAGCATCGACATGCATGCCGCCGATTGACCGGCCAGCGATGCCGATTAAGTGGTCGCCCGCCAGCAGTCCGGCCCGTTCGGCCGGACTACCCGGAATGACATGGACCACAAGCAGGCCGTCATCGGCACTCTTGAGTTCTACGCCAAGGCCAACAAAGTTTCCCTCAATCTGGGCATAGAGATCGTTGAGCTGCCCAGTGGTGAGGAAGGCTGAGTATTCATCAAGCCCGCCAACGGCAGCGGCAGTCATCTCCAGCAGGGTCACGGCAGGAGGGACACCGACGACAGAGTGGGCCGCCCGGGCGATCCAGGCGGCAATCGTCTCGGCTTCGGCCACGCTGCTGATGGTCCGGCCGGCCATGATGCGGTCAAGGTGAGCGCGAAACAGAGCGATCCGTTCCGGGGTGGCCTGCCGGGCGTGCTGCTGCTGAAAGGAGGGGTCGTTGACGGCAACGTCGACCGCCCGGCAGCCGCGGCCGATCAGACGCAGGTAGTCCGGCTGATTCACATGGTGTGAGGCGATGCGTTCCAGACACGATGCAAAGAGTTGGCGGGCATCGGCTTCGGAGAGTTGGGCGAGTTCGTTTTGGTAGGCCGTTTCCGCAGCACGCCGAGACAGGTCGCAGTGGATTTTCGCCAGGTCATACCGTTCAAACAGATCGGCCGAGAGCTGGCCCTTGCGGGCGGCTGGTTCGCAGAGGCTGACCAGTTCGGCCCATCGTCCTGCGGCCTCAAGTTTGGTTGAGCGGACGGCTAGATCTTC
>RGBY01000231.1 GCA_009919445.1 Planctomycetia bacterium | reverse complement strand
TGAAGCGTGTCGTAGCCTGCCTGTTCAATCGCCAGTGCAACTCCCCGGCCGCCTCCCAGAAAGAGCCCAATTGCAGGCCGCAAAACAGGCGGAGCAGTCGTTACCAGGGGGGCTCCCCGATCGAAAAAATCACGGGCCCACGAGACTTCTTCTCGCACCAGTGCGATCAGTTCTGGGCTCGCCTGATCAGCATCGAGCATGGCCTCTGTCACGCCATGGCGGCGTCTGTCTTCAGCGGGCAGGTAAACCCGACCAGCCTGGCGATCGCGGCGAATGTCCTGCCAAAAATTGACCAGTTGCAGGCCAGTGCAGATCGCATCAGACAGGGCGACCCGCTGGCTCTCTCGGCAGCCAGCCAAAGCCAGGACGATCCGGCCCACGGGGTCAGCCGACCGCTGGCAATACGCAAGCAGTTGATCACGCGTCTCATACTGAGCGATCTGCTGATCCTGGGTGAAGGCGTCAAGCAGGTCAACAAAAGGGGTGATGGCAAGGTCGTGCCGCTGCACGGTCTTGGCCAAGGCGACAAAAACAGGATGGTTTGGCCTTCCGGCAAAACAGGCCTCAAGGCCGTCTCGCCAGGCAGCCAAGGCTACCGTCGCATCTCCCTCGGTCGGCTCATCCGCAAGGTCATCACTCCAGCGGGCGTAGGTGTAGACGTTGGCCAGGTCCTGCCGCAGGGCCGCCGGCACCAAGCGGGTGGCGACCGTAAAGTTCTCGTAATGGGCGGAAGCCACCCGCCGGCAGAAGGCCTCTGCCGCAGCAATGTCGAGATGCGGGGGCACGGGGGCCAGTTCCCAGGCTGCAGGATCCCGGCGAGTCGCCTGCTCGACAGGAGCGTTCAGACGCGGCATTGTTCTGGGAAATCTACGGGTTGTTATGGTCGATTACGAATCTTCATCTTACAGTAAGAGCAGTCGAAAAAGACCTCCTGCCCCCCCCACGCCCCGAGCCCATCGAAACCCGGAGTCCCTGCATGAAAATCCTGCTCGCCGGCCCCCGTGGCTTTTGTGCCGGTGTCAACATGGCAATTGAGACGCTCGAGACCGCCATCCGACTCTACGGCACGCCGATCTACGTTTTTCACGAAATCGTCCACAACAAGCATGTTGTCAGCCGCTTCGAGAACGAAGGGGTAGTCTTCATCGACGCGGTCGATGAGGCTCCTGTTGGCTCGACCTTGCTCTTCTCCGCCCACGGCGTCGCCCCCGAGGTTCGCCGGGTAGCAGATGAACGAAAACTACGGGCAATTGATGCGACCTGCCCACTGGTAACCAAAGTCCACCTTGAAGCAATCAAGTATGCGAAGCAGGGCTATCACATTTTCTTGATTGGCCATGAAGGTCACGACGAGGTGATCGGCACAATGGGACAGGCCCCTGGTTCCTTCACCCTGGTCGAAACGGCCGATGACGTGGCCCACCTGCCTTTTGGTGGAGATGACAAACTCGCCTACCTCACCCAGACAACTCTTTCAGTCGACGATGCGTCACGGATCATCAGCCGGCTCAAGGAACGGTTCCCTCAGCTTGTTGGCCCACCAAAGGACGACATCTGCTACGCCACCCAAAATCGGCAGGAGGCCGTCCGGCAACTTTCACGGGAGGCCGAGTTGGTGCTGGTGCTGGGCAGCCAGAATAGTTCGAACAGCCAGCGACTGGCTGAACTTGCTCGTGAAGAGGGCCGCCAGGCCCATCTCATTGACGGTGCTGATGAAATTGACCCAGCCTGGTTTGAGCAGGTAGCAACCGTCGCCATCACCGCAGGGGCCAGCGCCCCTGAACAACGGGTTCAAGACTGCGTCGCCTGGCTGACCGACCGCTTTGCCAACAGCCCAAGCGGAGTAACCGTCGAGGAGCGGGTGGTCCGTGAAGAGGACGTCTACTTCCCGCTTCCAAAGGAAATCCGCTCAGCCGCGGCGGCCGTGCAGTTGCCCATGGGCTAAGCGGCCCGATGGCCTCGGATCGGACGTTGGTTGCAGACACCGCCCCGTCGGTGGCAGATCACTGCCTGGCCTCTCCGCACACGGCCGAAGCCCTCGCGCGAAACAGGCGACCGAAGATCAAGTATGGATCTTCTTGTAGCGGAACCGATGTGGCTCGTCGGCATCGGCCCCAAGCCGCTCTTTCCGGCTCTGCTCGTAGACATCGAAGTTTCCTTCGCAGACATGCACATAGCCATCGCCCTCGAAGGCAATGATGTGAGTTGCCAGCCGATCGAGAAACCAGCGATCGTGGGTGATCACAACGACACTGCCAGCGAAATTCGTAATTCCTTCTTCGAGTGACCGCAGCGTGTCGACATCAAGGTCATTCGTCGGCTCATCGAGGAGCAAAAGATTGCATCCGGCCCGCAAGAGCTTGGCCAGATGAACCCGGTTTCGCTCCCCTCCAGACAGGGTCCCAACCTTTTTCTGCTGATCAGGGCCCATGAAATTAAACTTTGCGACGTAGCTCCGCGCATTCACCGTTCTCTTGCCGAGCTGAATCGTGTCGTGACCACCTGAAATCTCTTCAAAGACAGTCTTTTCCGGGTCGAGAGCATCCCGTGACTGATCGACATAACCAACATCAACCGTCGAACCAACCTTGATTGTGCCGGCGTCTGGCTCTTCCTTCCCAACGAGCATCCGAAACAGCGTCGTCTTCCCCGCTCCATTGGGCCCAATAATGCCAACGATGCCACCAGGCGGGATCCGGAAGGAAAGGTTCTCAAAGAGCAACTTGTCACCGAACGCCTTTGAGAGCCCCTCTGCATCAATGACCTGGTCCCCAAGGGGTCGGCTCGCCGGCACGGCAATTTCGACCTCAGTATCACGCGAGGCTGCTTCTTCAGCGGCAAGTTTTTCATAGGCAGCCACCCGCGCCTTGCTCTTAGCCTGTCGCGCCTTTGGCGACATGCGAATCCACTCAAGTTCCTTTGTGAGTGTCTTCTGACGAGCGCTGGCCTGTTTCTCTTCCAACGCCATCCGCGCCTGCTTCTGTTCAAGCCACGACGAGTAGTTCCCTTCAAACGGAATGCCACGGCCGTGATCGACTTCGAGGATCCACTTGGCCACGTTGTCGAGGAAGTAACGGTCGTGGGTCACCGCCACCACCGTGCCGGCGTAGTCAGCCAGATAGTGCTCAAGCCAGAGCACACTTTCGGCATCAAGGTGATTGGTCGGTTCATCAAGGAGGAGCAGATCTGGCTTTTCCAGGAGCAGGCGGCAGAGGGCCACCCGACGACGTTCACCACCAGAAAGATTGGTCACGCCCCAATCACCCGGAGGGAGATTCATGGCATCCATCGCAATTTCAACCTGACGATCAAGATCCCAGAGATTCTTGGCATCGATTTCGTCTTGAACCGTCGCCTGTTCGGCGAGCAGTTTCTCCATCTCATCGTCATCGAGCGGCTCAGCGAACTTCGCGTTGATCTCCTCGTACCGCCGTAGGATGGCCCGCGACTGCTCCACGCCGTCCATCACGTTCTCAAAGACTGTCTTCTCAGGATCGAGTTGCGGCTCCTGCTCGAGGTATCCAACCGTAAAACCTTCCGCCAGCCGGGCTTCGCCCTCGTATTCTTTGTCGATGCCAGCCATGATCTTCATCAACGTGCTTTTCCCGGCACCATTGCGGCCAAGCAGTCCGATCTTTGCGCCTGGGTAGAAGGCGAGGTTGATGTTCTTGAGCAACTCACGCTGCCCAAATTTCTTTGTGAGATCAGTAATCTGAAAGATGAATTGAGGACCCATCGGTATTCCTGAAAGACATGGACTCTGCTGGACACGGTGCGTGGGCGGTCGGCCGCTTCAGATGGGCAACGACTGCCTCGAGGGCATGATACCCCATTGGCACGGTGTTCATGAGGCCCGCCCCATGCCGCCGCTGCCAGCCAGCCGGCCGCCGGTCAGGCAGGGGCCCAACGGCCGGTCGTTGCAGGCCTTCGGAGCATCCACTACGATCCAGTGGAGCCTTTCTACACCCGCCAGAGGAGCAGATATTGATGGCCGAGTATGCAAACCCCGACGTCCTCGTCTCGACGGAATGGGTGGCTGAACACCAGAACGATCCTGCCGTACGCATCGTCGAATCAAACGAGGACCGTGCCCTCTACACACAGGGGCA
>RGBY01000024.1 GCA_009919445.1 Planctomycetia bacterium | reverse complement strand
TGACCTCGAGGCTGGCAAGCCGGTCGTCTTTTATCTGCTTGGTACGACAGACATTCTTGCGACTGAGATCGCTGCTCCCAGCAACTACGCCGTCAATGGCGAGGGGGGTGACGTAGTAGCCGGAGCCCCCTTCCCTGATGGTTCTGGATCTGGACTGGAGTCGGCGGAGTCACCACTCAATTCAGCCGACGATCGCGTCCAGGTTCGTTTGAGACGGTTAAGGGACTGGGGTGAAGCGTTCGTCGGTGAGATTGCTGTGCAAAATCAAACGGCAGCTGTCCTCGCAGGCTGGGAAGTGTCATTTGATTATGCGGGAGAGATTGCCTCGGTTTGGAATGGCCAACTCATCAATCGCGTGGGAACGCGGTACACCGTTCGGGCACCCTCGTGGAATCAAGACCTGGCAGCCGGGGGAACCGCCACGATTCTTTTTCGCGGGACATCTGTTCAAGAGAATGAGACACTGCGGAACGTGATCGTTTCCGCGGTATGTAATGGCCCAATGCCTCGTTCTGATGTGATTGCTGTCTCGCCACAAGAACTTCGGCGGCCACTTCCGCTGAACAAACCAGACTCAGTTGACGGCGTGGGCCATGAATATCTGGTTGGTCTCGATCACCCTGATCGGCAGAGTTTTGATCCAGCCGTCGACCGCCTCAATTTCGGAATGCAGTCAGCCAACACTGTGACGCTGGGGAAAAATACAGACGGCGAGGTGGTCATTTTTAATCCGTGGACAGTGGATCAATCTCCTCAGGTTCTTTCGGATGTCAGTTACGCTGACGTGTCACTTGAAAATATCGTTCCCGTAGTCGACGAGCATCTTCGGCAAGACATAGGCGGTGTTCTTTCGTGGGAGCATCAGGTAGGCCCTCGTCAGGCGGATACCGTTTACATTCGTTCACATGAGATAGGTGTTCATGAACGGATCGATGGGTTCGATCCGGCAACGATGAAAATCAGCCTGCTGTACTTCGGCGGGCGAAACCGCCTCACAGTGGAAGATACCGCGGACGGATTACTTATTACGGCGGGGGTGTCCGGGCAGAGCACCTTGCTCGTGGGTGTGTCGAAAGCGGCACTGATCGGCAACAACATTGAATTCCATCATGACCAGGTGGTTGAGTCGCGGCTGTTTGTTCCGTTTGGATTTGATGCAAGCGATGTTTCTGTTGTGAGTCGCTCAGAGTTGCTGACCCCACTGTCGCCAACAGATGAGTCTACCGATGGACATCAAAGCAGAGTCGGAAACAGTTCGCCGCGGTCAAAGTTTTTCAGTGAAGTTGCATCGACAACGGGGGTGAGTGTGCTCGTCGACACGATGGGCTTGGCTTACCTGCGTGAGGTCGGAGGTGAGCCGATTCCCATCATGCGGGATGATGGCTACTGGCAAGGGCATGTTCCACTGAGTCGTGATGGTGCGACGATCATGGCTGCCGCTCGAGATGACCTTGGGCGGCTGCGGGTTCTGGACGGGAGTGGGGGTAATGGGTACGCGTGGATCCTCGATGAAAGTGGCAATTACACAGGCGAGGATGGGCCGGCCGACACGTCACTGCAAGTGAAGGAATCACTCTTTCGAATTGACATTGATGGTGACGGTGCTATTGAGGCCGTTGTCGGGATTAATTCTGGAAATGCGGGTGATCAACTCTGGGGAGAGGCCTTCTTTGCCCCCTATGTGGATATGGGGTTCTGGGAGATTCCGAACCTCACTGAGATAGCAGAGACTCGCGGTACATCGCTGCTTACGCTTGCATTTCTGCTCTCGACTGCAGACGGGAAAACAGCCTGGGCTGGCTGGGATTCACTGACACTTGATTCGGAATCGCCACGGGCGATTGCGATCAATGAATCAATCGCCTCGTTTCAGGCTGCTGGAGGAGATGTGATGGTGTCCTTCGGTGGCGCTGCAGGGAACAGTCTTGCTTATGTCCATGCTGCCCAGGGTAAGACGGCCCTCGATCTTGCGAATGCATATGCCGAGGTTGTCGACAAGTATTCGCTCAATAGGATCGACTTTGATATCGAGGGGGCGGCGATTACAGATCCCGTCTCGATCGCTTTGCGGAGCGAGGCCCTTTCGCTGTTCCAGCAGATGCGGCCAGGAATAGAAATCTGGTACACGCTGCCAGCGGTGCCAACAGGCCTCACCTACAATGGCCATGTCGTTCTCCGTTCGGCATTGAATGCGGGAGTGGTGCTCGACGGCGTCAACATCATGGCGATGAATTTTGGTGAGTGGGCGGCACCCACGACGGGGCCTGATGCCCACACGATGGGCTACTACGCGATTGCCTCAGCGCGAGGTGCGCATGACCAGTTGAGCTCACTTTACGCCGAGTATGGTCATGAATTTAATTGGAGTCAGCTTGGTGTGACTCCCATGATTGGCGTGAACGATATCACGACGCAGGTCTTCGGCATTGAAGATGCGCGGATGCTCGAAGATTTCGCTCGGGCGAATGGACTTGGCATGCTCTCAATGTGGTCGGTCGCCCGTGATAATCCTGGAGGGATTGGGCAGGCGACTGCGACCGCGTCCGGACTTGACCTTCCGTCTGGTGCATTTTCGTCTGTTTTCTCTGACTACGGAACGCAAAACACAGTCTTTCTCTATGAAGAAGTTTCCAGCGTGGCTGGAGTTGCCCTGCTATCGAATTATCTTGGGCGGGCTTACGTCAGTGAATCTGGTCGTGATCCGATCGCCGTTACTCGGTCGGATGCCTACTGGCAAGGAAACGTGCCGCTTCGGCGTGATGACGCGACAATGGTCGCCGCCGCCCGAGATCATCTTGGACGGTTGCGGGTGCTCGATGGGAATGGCACCGACTGGTATGCCTGGATTCTGGATGAAAGTGGTCGCTACGTTGGGGAGGAAGGCCCGGCTGACACCACGGTGACTGCGAAAGAGTCACTCTTTCAGCTCGACCTGAACGGAGATGGCTTGATCGGTGATGGCTAGCACGGTGATGGCTAGCACGGCAGTTTTCCGACTGGTTACTCTCTCCGGGTAGACTGTGGCGAGTCCCCTGGGGCGTCTTGCGTTTTATGTCTTGCCGTTTATGGGGAACCTGCTTGGGAGAGCGAATCCATGGTGGCAATGTCTGTTCGTACCGCATTTTTGGCGGTGGTGTTGTTGGCCTCTTCTGCAATCGCAGCGGACCCTGTTTCAGTGTTCATCCTTGCCGGGCAGTCGAACATGGTCGGCGCCGGACAGGTCGAGGCAAATCGTAATCGCAATGATGGGCGGGGCTCACTTGAGTGGCTGGTGCAGGAATCAGCAAACCGGGCGAAGTATCGTCACCTACAAGATGAAGGCGGTCGCTGGACTGAGCGGGCCGATGTCAGGGTTTGGTTCTTGGGACGCACCGGCGGCCTACGCCCTGGCTTTGGTGGTAACGAGAAGCAGATTGGTCCAGAACTTGGCTTCGGCACGGTCGTTGGTGATGCTTATGACGAGCCGGTTGTTCTGGTAAAGATTGCCTGGGGTGGCAAGGCGATCGGGAAGGAATTTCGGCCGCCCAGCAGTGGTGGCGAAGTCGGTGCGGAGTACTGCCAGCTGGTCGATCTTTCGAAGCAGACGATCGCCAGTCTCGACAAGGTTTTTCCCGACTTGGCAGGGAAGGATTTTCAACTCAAGGGGATCGGCTGGCATCAGGGCTGGAATGACCGTGTCAATCAGGCATTCAACAATGAGTATGAGGTGAATCTTACGAACCTCATTCGCGACCTGCGAGCGGAGCTTGAGGCTCCTGATCTGCCCTTTGTCATTGCCGAGACGGGGATGAGTGGGCTCAACGAGAAGCACCCACGGGCGGTGTCTCTCATGGCAGCTCAAAAGGCGGTGGCGGAAAGGCCGGAGTTCCGGAGCACTGTTGCCTTTGTGCCGACGCAGGCCTTTTGGCGTGACGCCCAAGACTCGCCATCAAAGCAAGGCTATCACTGGAACAGCAATGCCGAGACCTACTATCTGATTGGTGAGGCCATGGGGCATGCAATGCTGGAGTTGT
This sequence comes from Planctomycetia bacterium, assembly GCA_009919445.1. Classification (GTDB taxonomy): domain Bacteria; phylum Planctomycetota; class Planctomycetia; order Pirellulales; family UBA1268; genus UBA1268. The sequence goes on along the minus strand of RGBY01000024.1, from coordinate 12,997 downwards.
GTCGGCCCGCGCTGTCCCAGAAAGCCCCTCGATAGTCCGTTGGGGCCCCGAGGGCTGTTGGTCGTATGTTGGAAGTTCCTCGGCCAACGGGTCGGTTCGTGTTGCACGAGAAGGCTGCCAAACTCATTTCACGATGAATGAAACGAACCAGTGGGGCGTTTCCCGGCTGTCTGTTGCTGCCCGCGAGGGACTCTGACCGAACTCCCCGAGGCCCGCTATCATAGGTCTCGTTGTTTTTGTTGCGGAGAAGTTCGTCGATGTCTCAACCTGATGTGCCGGTCACCAGCCCCGTTCGCGACCATCCCCAGCTTGACTGGAATGATCAGTTGGAGGCCGCTGTTCGGCGGGCAGTACCAGACTGGTTTGTTGAAGATCTTGGCTTTGAAGCCGATTGGACGAGCGTGGCACTCGTGCCGCCAGAGGCTATGGCGAAATTGGCAGTGGTGGCCCGCTGTCCTGGGGTCGTTGCCGGTCTGCAGGCGGCCGCGGGCGTGATCGGCGCGGCTGGTGAGCGGCTTATCTGGGAGCCGCTGGTCGCAGACGGCGATGCCCTGGTGGCCGGAACCGTAGTTGCCCGGCTGGCCGGGCCTACTCGGTCGATTCTGCAGGTGGAGCGGGTGCTGCTAAACCTTCTCGGTCGACTTTCTGGGGTGGCAACCGCGACCCAGCAACTAGTTGATGCTGTCGCGGGAACCGGTTGCCGAATCTACGACACACGAAAGACCGTGCCGGGTTGGCGGCTGCTCGACAAGTATGCGGTTCGTTGTGGTGGTGGCTGGAATCACCGGCTCGGGCTCTTTGATGCCATCCTTATCAAGGACAATCACCTAGCCGCTGTTGCGAAGACGGGAATGGATCCGGTTGCGGCGGTTCTGCGGGCACGTCAGTTTATTGAGCAGACCTTCCCACCGGCACGAGCAGCAGCCATGGTGGTCGAGATTGAGGTCGATACGCCGGCTCAGGCTCAGGCGGTGCTGGCAGCACACCCGGATATCGTGCTGCTCGACAACATGTCGACTGAAGAACTACGTGCGTGTGTCAGCCTGAGAGATCAAATGGCAAAGCAGGTCGTGCTCGAAGCATCGGGTGGGATCAACCTCACGAGCGTCCGTCGGGTTGCGGAGACAGGTGTTGATCGTATCAGCACGGGAATGCCGACTCATGCCTCGGCCTGGCTCGACCTAGGACTCGACTGGGAGTAGCAGCCTGGCTCGCCCACTGGCCGCTCGATCTGCCGCAGGCTCAGACGCCCATCAGCCGATTGCGTTTCATCCGACGCTCTGCTCGAAGGCGGGCCCGACGCTTCGTTTCGCTTGGCTTCTCAAAAAACTCTCGGCGTCGCATCTCTTTCTTGATGCCACTCCGTTCAACCAGTTTGCGGAAGCGTCGAACTGCTTCCTGAATGCTCTCGCGATCGCGAACCGTCAGCTTGACCATGGATTCCTTCTGAACTGAAACAAGTGGGTGAAATTGGGAGCGTTTGTTCTGTCGGAGCGACCGCAGTCTCACGGACACTCAGGCCGCCGGCCAGCCAGCGACATCTCCTCGGCGGGAGCCCCGGAGTCTACCGCATTCCCCCCTGGTTCGTCCATGCCAGGGGGTGCTGGTCGGGAGCGGGGTTGGGTTTTAGACTCATCGACCCCTGGGCTTAGCCGACTGGCAGCAGAGCCGGTTGCCGGGCAGGGAAACTGGAAAACAGGCTTTTTCTGCATGGTTGGACGTCCTTGGCGGGGCCTAGGCAATGTTTTACTGGAATGATGTTGAGGCCTCACGGCAGCTGATTGCGGCAGTGGTGACGCTGGTGCTTTTTGTGGTGACCGCCCCGCGTGGCCGACGGTGGCTGGCGCGGGGGTCGCTGCTGTTGCTGCTGCTCAGTCCGCTGCCATTGCTCTTGGCACCGCTTTTTCCGGCGGCCACCGATGCGGCAGGCTTTGCCCATCAGGCTGTGCGATTTTTGGCCCTGGCCTCGCTGTTGCAGTCGTTGTTGCTGCTGTTGGTGGTGGCGGTATGGGAGCGGATCGGGCGGCCCATGCCCCAGATCTTTCTTGATGTTTTGCGGATTAGCCTGGTCGGCGTCGCGCTGATTGCCAGCCTTTGGGAGGCAGGAGCCGCTGCAGGTGATCTCTTTGCCGGGTCAGCCGTCCTCACTGCCGTCTTGGGGTTTGCCCTGCGGGATACGCTCGGCAATGTCTTTGCCGGACTTGCTATCCACGCGGAGCATCCCTTCGAGGTCGATGATTGGATTCAGTACGACGACAATCAGGCTCACATCGGCAAGGTAGTTGAGATCAACTGGCGGGCAACAAAAGTGATCACGCTTGACCTTGCCTACGTCATTATTCCCAACGGGCAGTTGGCCCAGGCATCGATTCGGAACTTTACCAAGCCTGATCCATGGTCACGACGCAGCCTGTTTGTTACGGCTCCCTACGAAGTGCCGCCGCAACGTGTTCAGGCAATTATGCTGCAGGCGATTCGAGGAAGTTTTGGTGTGCTTGAGCACCCGGCGCCGTCTGTGGTCACCAACAACTACAACGAGCGTGGTATCGAATACTGGGTGCGGCTGTTCACGACAGAGTTCGGGAAACGGGACCTGGTTGATGGGATGGCGCGGGATCGCATCTTTTATGCGTTGGCGCGAAACGGCATTCGCCTGCCAGTGGCAACCCATCAGGTGCGGCTTACCCAGTTGCCTCCACAGGTTGAAATGCCTCGGGAGACCGTGGTTGCGGAACGAGCGGCGCGGCTGGAAGCCGCTGGCGTGCTTGGCGTGCTCTCAGCGGAGCAGTTGCGGAAACTGGCAAGCGACAATGAGGAGCGAACCTACGCCGCCCATGAGCCGATTATCAGACAGGGCGAACCGGGTGAGAGCATGTTCATCATCACGGAAGGACGGGTGAAGGTAACGGTGCAGGCTGCCGGCAGCAAACCGGTCCATATCCGCGACCTCACCATGGGCGACTATTTCGGTGAGATGTCACTGATGACCGGCGAGCCGCGGTCAGCCACGGTGACAGCCGAGGCAGAAACCCGTGTTTTAGAGGTAAGCCGGCCGGCCTTTCGGGCCATTCTGGAGGAGCAGCCAGATTTGGTCGAAAGATTGGGTGAGGACCTGCAACGCCGTCTGATCGAGCGGGAGGAGGCAGTCGAGGGGGCGGAAAAGAGTCGGCAAGACCAGAACCCCGCCGATCTGCTGTCGTCTATGCGGGAATTTTTTGGACTTTGATATTTTTTCTTTTCCTTTGGGATTGCACGGGCGTGGGTTCTCCACGCGATCAAAAGAGGCATAGCCATGCGGGTCGAACTTCTGCCCTCCAGTCAGCCGGTTTCTGATCGACAGTTTCTGGTTTCGTACCTGGTTAATGATCGCGTTGCGATCGATGCCGGATCAATTGGGCTGCTGGCGGACCTCGACCGGCAAAACCAAGTCGAGCACGTCTTCATCACGCATCAGCATATTGACCACATCGCAACCCTGCCGATTCTGCTGGAGAATGTCTACGAGCCCGGGCCCAAGAGTATCGAGGTGCTTGCCGACCCGAAGGTACTCGAACTCTTGCACGACGATCTGTTCAATGGCCGGATCTGGCCAGACTTTCTGGCCCTCTCTACTCCGGATGATCCGTTCCTGATCACGACGCCACTTGCCGCGGAGCAATCCATCCAGCGGGCCGGTCTGACCGTTACGCCGCTTCCAGTCAGCCATGCTGTGCCGACACTGGGGCTAGTGGTCGATGATGGCGAGTCGGTTGTGGCCTTTCCGTCGGACACAGGACCGACAACGCAGTTCTGGGAGTATCTGGCAGGTGTCGACCGACTGCGAGCGGTTTTTCTGGAGGTGAGCTTTCCCGACAGTCTGGCTGGGCTGGCTGAGGTGTCAGGCCATCACTGCACCACCAGTTTTGCTGCTGAACTGGAGAAGCTTGATCGGGACGTTCGCTGGATTGTGGTGCATCGGAAGCCACGGTATGCCGACCAGATTGCGGCAGAACTTGCCGCGCTCAACCTGCCCAACGTCGAACTGGTGAAGCCGGGGTATGGCTACTCGTTCGATTCCAGCGGTGGTGACAGCCCGCCCGCTTAGCCTGCGGCCTGTTTGCGGGCCTGTTTTTTTCGCTCATTTTCTGTGAGCAGGACCTTTCGCAGCCGGATGACAGCCGGCGTTACCTCGACGAGTTCATCTTCTTCGATGTACTCAAGCGCCTCTTCCAGTGACATGCGTCGGGGTGGCTTCAGCAGGATATTTCGGTCACTGCCGGCGGCGCGAATGTTTGTCAGTTTCTTTTCTTTGGTGGGGTTCACCGTCATGTCGTCTGAACGGGCGTTCTCGCCAACAATCATGCCCTCATAAACATCGTCACCCGGGCTGATGAACAACTCCGAACGCTGCTGAAGGCTGTCGAGGCTAAAGCCAACGGCCTTGCCGGCTACCATCGATACCAGCACGCCGTTGGCCCGGCCCGTTAAATCACCCTCGAGCGGCTGCCAGGATTCGAAGCGGTGGTGCATGATTGCTGTGCCTTGGGTGGCATTGAGCACCCGCGTCCGCAGGCCGATGAGGCCCCGGGCAGGAATTGAGAAGACGGCGTGGGCAAATTCACCACGCGTCCCCATGTGACCAAGTTGGCCGCGGCGACTGCCCACCAGCTCCATGACCGGCCCGAGTTTGTCCTGAGGGACCTCGACCACTAGCGACTCAAACGGCTCGAGGGTCTGCCCCTCCTCTTTTCGCAGAATGACCCAATCGGTTCCACCCGCAGGGCGACGTTTCGCTCAAGCTCTTTCAGCAGCCGGTCGCGCAGGTGTCGCGTGGTCAAGAAGGTGCCGGAGCGTCCGGCCAGAGGTGAGGTGTTGATGCCAAACACCATGCTCAGGGTGGGCTCGTCGACTGCCAGCCGGGGCAGCGGCTGCGGGTCGTCGGGGCTGCAGAGGGTGTCACCAATTTCAATTGGCTCGATCCCGCTGACGGCGGCGATGTCACCAGCGGTTGCCTCATCGGCATCGACGCGGCCGAGTTTGTCGAAAACCTGCAGGCCACTGGCTTTGGCTGACACCAGTTCACCCGAGGCAGTTGATCGCAGGATGCCACAGCCCTTCGTCAGCTTGCCCGACTCAATGCGGCCAACGGCGATGCGGCCCACGTAGTCGGACCAGTCGAGTGTGGTCACCAGCATGCGGAGTGGGGCCTCAGGCGCAACCTCTGGTCCCGGAATCTTTTCGAGAATGAGATCGAGCAGCGGTTGCATCGTGCCGCTGCGTACGGTCGGGTCGTCAGAGGCGAAGCCATCGCGGCTGGAGGCGTACAGGAATGGGAAGTCAGCCAGATCGTCGTCAGCACCGAGTTCAAGGAACAGTTCAAGAATCTCGTCGAGGACCTCGGCGGGCCGGGCATCGGGACGGTCGATCTTGTTGACAATCACCACCGGTCGGAGCCGGGCCTCAAGTGCCTTGCCAAGGACAAACCTGGTCTGTGGCATGGGGCCCTCGGCAGCATCGACTAGCACGAGGGCGCCGTCGGCCATTCGCAACACCCGCTCAACTTCGCCACCGAAGTCGGCATGTCCGGGAGTGTCGATCAGATTGATTTTTACCCCTTGCCACTCCAGGGCAATGTTCTTGGCCAGGATGGTGATGCCCCGCTCTCGTTCAAGGTCGCCAGAGTCGAGAATCCTTTCGCGTTCAAGCTGGCTGGTACGAAACTGACCGCTTTGTCTGAGCAGGCAGTCGACCAGAGTCGTCTTGCCATGGTCGACGTGGGCGATGATGGCGACGTTGCGGATGTCGTTGCGGCGAATGGTGGAACTGGTGGCAGAGGACTGGGCAGCAGAAGCCATGAAATATTCCGGTGTGAGGAACGACGCGGGAAATCAGTTCGCCCGGCCGGCCCGGAGAGGTGGGAGGCCGACGCGGGTGCGGCAGCCTGAAATGGGGAGAGCATTATTGGGTCACGGTTGCCTGACTGCCTAGAGGCCACGGTAGCGGCCTCGTTTAAGATGCAGTGGGAGGCCAGTCAAGAACGCGAGCCCATTTACGAACCCAGTTGCGAATCCAGTGTCAGAATCGACTTGCTCGAGACGAATCTTCGGCAGACAGGTGCCCCTACCAGAGGCCGAATGGCTCAGGCAGGGTGTTTTGGTGGTGCCAGCCAGGCTTGCGGTACCAGCAGCGTAACTGGCACCAGCAGCACTCGGCCGGCGTTGCCGCCGTTGAGTGAGAAAAAGTGGAGACGAAGGGGATCGAACCCTCAACCCCCGCCTTGCAAAGGCGGTGCTCTCCCAATTGAGCTACGTCCCCTCTGATCGGCCTGCATCCACTCCGGTAACGCGGCGTTGCCGCCGAAACCTCGATGCAGACCGACTGAACGGAGTGCGCGCGCCTGGACTCGAACCAGGGACCTCCACCTTATCAGGGTGGCGCTCTAACCAACTGAGCTACGCGCGCCCTTGGGCCAACAGGGCTGCTTTCGCACGCGAAAATCAACGCCTGTGCCTGAAAAATAGGCCACGTTTCCGGTCGTTGCAAGCGTTGGCGTGTTTCTCCGGTGTTTCTCGCCGGGCTGAGGGGCCCGCGGCAGGCGTCGCGAGCAGCCGCTGGTGAGGTGGGGCGGCCAGCCAGCCAAGCCGGCGCTGACGGCAGTGGGGTGCTCGGAGTAGGCTGCCAGCCGGCGAGATCGCACTGTTTGGTCTGGCCATTGGTCTCGATTCGGTTCGGAAAGGAGTCCGCATCCCGATGTCATGCCCTGCCCTGCGTCGCGTTTCTCTGCGTCGCGTTTCCACACGAAGCCTGCCGAAGCCCTGCCAACTGGTGACAGCGGTGGCTGCCTTGACCACCCTTTCCGCATCAGCGGCTCAGCCAACGGTTGAGTATGCCCTTGGGCTGAAGCCCCGTCAGCAGGTGGAATACGACATTCCAGATTCGGGGGCGGCGGCAGCAGCCACGCTGTCGATGGAAAAGACCGCAGCGATGACCTCATGGGTGGTTCGCGGTGCCGACGGCACGTTGCTGCGGCGTTTTGCTGACACCAACAATGACCGCGTGGTCGATCATTGGAGCTACTACCGCAATGGCATGGAGGTCTATCGGGATATCGACTCAGACTACAACGCCAAGCCCGATCAGGCCCGCTGGCTGGGGGCGGCTGGCTCTCGCTGGGGCATCGACGCCAATGAGGATGATCGCCTCGATAGCTGGAAGGTCCTTTCGGCGGAGGAGGCGACTGCGGAGATTGTCGCAGCCTTGCGAGACCGCGATGCAGAACGATTTCTGCGGCTTCTGCCATCAGCCGACGACCTTTCAGCAGCCGGCTTTGACGGCAGCCTTCTTCAGCAAATTGTTGGCCGTGTTCAGGCTGCCAAGCGAGACTTTGCTGCCTTGGCCCAGCGGCAGCAGTCACTGACACCCCAGGTCAATTGGACCGCCATGCTGGCCGGCCTGCCCGGGGTCGTGCCGCAGGGAAGTGATGGGGTGACACGCGATGTCATCGCCTACGACAACGTTGTTGCGCTCACCGAGTCTGGGGGGCAAGGGGGCGGGCAGGTATTTGTTGGCTCACTGATTCGGTGTGGTCAGGTCTGGCGGCCGATCGATCTGCCCCAGTTGCCTGATAGTGGCGGTGTGGTGACCGAAGCGTTTGCCCTGTTCTCGCCGCGGTCCAGCGCCGCGACGGTTCCCTCTGCCGTGGTTGCCAATGAAAAACTCAAGCCGATGATGGACCAACTGCGGGTCCTGGAAAGCAAGCTGGAGACAGCCAATGCCTCAGAACGCAGCCAGCTGGTCGGCCAGCAGGTGGCCGTTTTAGAAGAGGTTGTCGAGGCAGCCGTTCCTGAGGAGCGTGAATTTTGGTTGCGGCAGCTGGCCGAGACCCTGGCCGCTGCGGCGCAGGAGGGAACGCTCAGTGACGGCATCGAGCAGCTCGAGCGACTTGCTGCCAGCCTGCCAGAAGATGATCCGCTCAAGGCATTTCTTGCCTTCCGTCTGGCATCGGCCCGGTACGCCAGTCGCATGCTGCCCCCCGAGGCCGATGTCGAAGAGGTGCAGGCAGCCTGGCTGGCTGAACTAGCTGAATTTGTGGAGGACTATCCTGAGGCCGAGGATGCTGCTGAGGCAATGCTCCAGATCAGCATTGCGGATGAGTTTTCGGGTCGTGAAACCGAGGCGCTCCAGCGGTATCAGGCGATTGCCCAGCGGTATCCCGACTCGCCTTCGGCGGCCAAGGCCCGTGGGGCAGCCCGTCGCCTGCAATCGGTGGGGCAGCCTCTTGATCTGACCGGTACGACAGTCGATGGCAAGCAACTGTCACTCAGCCAGTTCAAGGGTGTGCCAGTGCTTGTGCACTACTGGGCCACCTGGTGCGAGCCGTGCAAGGTTGACATGGCCCGAATTCGGGAACTGCAGGAACGGTATGGCAGACAGAAGTTGGCGGTGGTTGGGATTGCCCTCGACGGCGATACCGGTGCGCTCCAGCAATTTCTGGCTGCCCGTCCCCTGCCCTGGCCGCAGCTTCATGAGTCTGAGGGGCTTGATGGCCGTTTAGCCGAGGAACTCGGTGTGCTGACGCTGCCGACGATGCTCCTACTCGACAAGGACGGTGTGGTGGTTGATCGCAACCTGATGGTCACCGATCTGGAAAAGCGGCTGGATGAGCAGATCAACCGCTAAGGAAGCGGGCTGACCTGCTCTGGCGACGGAGGGATGGCGTTGGTAGTGTCTGGGCAAGGTCAGTTCCCTTCCCGGAAACCAATCGATATGACGCCTGCTCTTCCGCTTGCCGTTGCCGCGAACCCCCTGTTTTGTCTCGTCGGTCTGGTTCAGCTGATCGGACTTTTGGTTGCCGGAAGCGCCCGGTTTACCGAGGGCACGCCGTATGAACGAATCGGCCAGTGGGCCTGCCTGGTGACGCTGGGAATTGTTGGGACGATGTGTGGGGTGACGCTGCCACTGGGGCCGGGAATTGCCACAACCAGTGCCGTCACGCTGACGCTGATGACCATGATTGTCATTGTTGAATTGCCCCGGCGAGGGGCGGCCCGCTAGCGGTTGGTAGGAAAGGCTATTCACAGCCCTTGTTCGCGAAAGCGGCCGCAAAATAGCCCCTTGGGCAACCCCGATGATGCTGAGGTTGTTTTTGGCTGGCCGGTTGCTGCGTTCTGGGTTGGTTGGTTGATGCCGGCCCAGAGGCCGCAACACCGCTTTTTCCGCGCCAATCCGAAAAAAACTCCCCTTCGGTATCACCCGTTGCCGAAGAGTATCTCCATGGAAGTGTCGCCGACATGGTGGCCAGGGGTTTTTCAGCGTTCGGTGTCGTAGTTTTCCGGCACCAACAAGCCTTGGCTGTCTTTCGGCATCGAATCGAAGGAGAGATTTCATGTCGATGAACAGATTCGCCTGCGGACTTGCTCTCATCGTGGCTGTAAGCCTCGGAGCGGTCGCCCAGGCCGAGGATCTTGCCAAGACTGTGGCTGTGCGGCTGCGTGATTCCGGGACGCTTGACGGCTACCGGGTGAAGGTGCGGGCCAAGCAGGGCACCGTCTGGCTTGAGGGTGAGGTTTCAGATGCGAAAAACATTGCTGCTGCGATCGGCCTGGCCGAGTCGACGGTGGGCGTTGAGCGTGTCGTGAATCGCTTGACAGTGGCTTCAAGTGCACCAGTTCGCCAGTCAAATCTGGCGTTGCCGCAGCGGGCCTGGGATTTTGCGGGCGTGACGCCACCTTCCCCCCGTCAGCCTCAGCCGCTGGCCAAGGATACTACGGCAGACTACGGGAACACTCAGCAGACTGGCTGGGCGTCAGAAGGCGACCCGGGGCGGGCTGCTGAGTCGGCTGGTCTCATTGGTGAGGTTGCCCAAGGGCTCCGGATGCCGGCCCGAATGGCCGGGCTCCCTCGGCCAATGCGGTCGTCGACTCCGGTTCAGCCGGTTGGTATGAGGGCCATGTCGCAGCCAGAGATGATGAATGGTGAGCGTGTTGTTCCGGGCTCGATGAGGGTCTACGAGGGACCAGCAGGTGGCATGCCCACCGAGGCAGTGCCTGTTCCTGGCCAAATGCCTGGCCCCGGCCAGATGTCTGGGATGGCGATGGGGGCGCCGCGGCCCATGGGGGCAGCCGGTGTGGGTATGCCGCCAGTGCCGATGCGTGGCGATGGCCCGAACATGCCGAACTACGCCTGGCCAAGCTATGCGTCTTACCCTAACTATGCTGCCCTGCAGTACCCGACCCAGTACTCCCCGACGGCCTGGCCTTACATCGGGCCTTTCTATCCCTATCCGCAGGTGCCTTTGGGCTGGCGGCGGGTTTCGCTCGAGTGGGACGACGGCTGGTGGTACGTCGACTTTGATGAGCGTCATATTCATAGCCATCACCGCTAGGAATCAGAGGATAAGTGCCGGCGGGAACGCAGGGTTTCCGCTGAATAAGAACAAGTTGCACCCGATTCGAGTGCACTTCCACGAACCCGCCCGAGGGACTTCTCGGGCGGGTTTTTTGGTGGGCATGTCAGAAAAACGGATTCTTCGGAAAAGTAGCCGCAAGTTGCCCGGCCCGCAGGGTCGATACATCCGGCAGGGATGCTTCTTCCCGACACACGCACGAGGATGATTCAATGAAGACTTCACTCCGACTTTTTGTCACCCTGCTGGCGGCATCAGTGGCCGCGTCGCAGACCGGTTGTTTCTGGCTCACAGCCCAAGGCCCTAATCTCGGTCCTCTGGCGATACCGGTTCCTGTGCCGGTTGGTGTTCAGAAATCGAAGGAAGACCAGTTTTGGAACTATGAGCGGTATGAACGGGCTCCGGTTCTGGGTCCGATTCCCCCTGGTGGTCCTTGTGAGGCACTCGATGAGCCGAGTGACGACGAGGTAATGCGGGCGCTGGAAAAGGCCCGTCCTGTGCAGGGGAACTGGCCCTTCTTGTTTGAAATTCAGCGGAACAATGTTCGGATCACCAAGCACAAGATTTCTGACTATGTTGATCCGCCTCGGCACTATCCGCTTGTTGGCCCAGCACAACTGCACCACGCTCACTACAAGTGCACCGTCTATTTTGAGGAGGTGAAGCGGGTTGGCTGGCCTGTTCCGCACACGCTGGCTGACGAGGATTGCCAAGAGGTTGTCTACATCGACCACGACCATCTTCACATGGTTGGTGATGTCGACACTGGTGCCGATGCCAACTTCTAGCCGCGTCTGAAATGGGGCGGCTGCCCGGTGCCTCTGAGCCCGGCGACTGACCAGTAGTAAATCTGGCAGTAGCCTCGCCTCTCGCGGTACGAAAAACTCGTGCGTGCCCCCGTCGCGACCGTTGCGGCGGGGGCTTTTTCTTGTTTTCAGGCTGGGATCATCACCGAGGCGGCCCGTGTTTCATTGGGGCTTTCCTCGAGCTGGGTGCCCACGTTTCAGGCTGATTTCCGAAAGGAGGAAGGCGTCACTGATTTGACCCGCTTCCGCCGCAAGATAAACTTACCTGTGGTGGTGAGTCAGGCCGACCTCTCTGCATGAGAGGAGGCTCGATTTCGCCAGCAGCGTTGGTGTCTCTGCCGGACGCGGATCAGAATCGATGCCGAAATGGCGGAGACAGAAAGGGCAAAACTATGCTTGGTTTCATGGGCCTCGGCACCGTTGAGTTGGTTATCGTGGCAGGCGTCATTCTGCTGCTCTTCGGAGCCCGTCTGCCCCGGGTCATGCGGTCACTTGGCGAAGGTATCGTTGAGTTCAAGCGTGGCATTAACTCAGGTGATGACGAGCCCCGAATTGGACAGCCTTCGGGGTCCGGTTCGGATTCATCGGCCCACGACTGAGTCTCTATTTTCAGTCGTGCTGCGGGTAAGGGCTGGCAGAAAGCGAGAGAGAAATGTTTGGCCTTGGTCCGCTTGAAATCCTGGCAATCGGCGTCATTGCCGTGATGCTCTATGGCAAGCGACTCCCGGAAGTTGGCAAGACATTGGGGAAGAGTCTGGCCGAACTGCGTCGCCAGTGGGCGACTATTTCCCGTGATCTTGATGTTGCCAGCCAGCTCGAAGATTCGGGGCAGCCGCGACGGGTTCATTCGCAGCCGGTCAGCCGTTATGACGAAGAAGAAACGGCAGCAACTGGCCCCATTTTTGATGCCCCTCCCCCGTCTGCTCCGCCATCGGCGTGACGAGTTGTCATCGGCGTGCTACAGCTTGTTGCCTTCGGGCAGTTAGCTCAGTTGGTGAGAGCGCTACGTTCACACAAACTCGGTGAGCCGGTTTCTCAAGCCAGTGGCACGGACGAGAAAAATGGGACGCCGAAAAAACGGAGCTGCGCCAGCAGCCACCATCTGCAAAAGGACTCGCCGGGAACGGGTTCGGGTTGGCGATAGGTCGATCTGGCTCGGGCCAGCAGGCTCACGTTCGAGTTGATTTGTCTGGCTGATTCCGTTCACCCAGGATCACGGGCGACCACAGGAATTCGTGGGTGAATGAGCCGCCGCCACAATGGCGGCACGAGGGCAATCCAGAAACAGCCATAGTAACCAGTGGGGGCGGTCTGACGCTCGCCAATGTCTCGGTGCAGTCCGTAGTGCCGGATGTAGTTGATGTACTCCAACAAAAAAACTGCAAAGGCGGCCTGCACAAAAAATGCAACTGCGGGTATTGGCCCAAGGCCCAGGAGGATGCCACCAAGCAACACCAGCTGCAGCACCGCACCACGGGCGATAGGGTTCGTCAGCGGCCAATGCCCCCGCTGGGCCTGCAACTGCCAGGCATTGAGGAACTGCCCCGGAACCGTGCGGGCGACAAACCACCAAACAGACTCGCCCTTGCGAGCCGAGGCGGGATCGGCGACGGTCGCCACATGCTTATGGTGGGTGCGGTTGTGCTCGGTCGTGAAGTGGAGATACATCACCGAAAGCAGATTCAGCCTGGCAATCCACCACGGCAGTGAGTGCTTCCGGCGATGACCGAGTTCGTGCGCCACGACCAGCCCCGAGGCCCCCGAACTGACACCGGTACTGAGGGCGGCAATCAGGACGACCAAAGGA
>RGBY01000230.1 GCA_009919445.1 Planctomycetia bacterium | reverse complement strand
AAGGCCCAGAACGTGGTCCTAGGGATTTGTTCCTAGCAGCCTGATCTGAGAGGTCCGGCAAAATGCCTCGCGAGGCAGAAAGCCTCTCCACCGATTTTTGGGTGATGGCTGCCGGTTCCGACCGAACGGCAGCCGCCTGGCGGATAACCGGGAGGCGGCTATCCCCGCGTCGCCGTTTCGTAGGTGCGGCCGACCGTCTCTGATTGGGAGGCTGCCAACTGGTAGAGCCGTTCGCCGGCAGGAGTTGGGTAGCGGCCGGTAATGCAGGCCTGGCAGAGGGCAGCCTCAGGCAGGTCAATCGAACGGGCGACAGATTCAACCGGCAGGTAGCGAAGCGATTCGGCACCGAGGCTGGCTGCCATCTCAGCCTGGGCTTCCTCAGTCAGCCTGCCATCCGGGAGGAATCGTGATGCGAAAAGTTCGTCAATGGTCGACATGTCGATGCCATAAAAGCAGGGTGCGATGATCGGAGGGCAGGCAATCCGCACGTGAATTTCTCTAGCCCTTCCCAAGGTTCGCATTCTGCCAAGTAGCACCCGCATCGTTGTGCTGCGGACAATCGAGTCTTCCACAAGGATGACTCGCTTGCCTTCCAGAACCTCTCGAAGTGGCGTGTACTTGCTCTCCGCCTTCTGGCGACGGCTAGCGGCTCCATCGATGAAGGTTCGGCCGGTATACCGATTACGGATAAGCCCTTCGACGCTTGGAATGGCAAGCCGATAGGCCATTGCATCAGCGGCTGCCTTGCTGGTGTCGGGCACGGGCACGACAACCGTATCTTCATCGATGGGGACGGTCTCGAGCCGGGCCAGTTCTTCCCCAAGACGCTTTCGGGAAAGATAAACGCTGCGTTCATCCATCGTGCTGGCGACGTTGGCGAAGTAGATCCACTCGAAAAAGCAGTGTGCCCGACGGGGTGCCTCGGCAAAACGCTCGACCCGCGCTGTTTTGCCGTCAATGATCAGTGCCGTACCAGGCTCGAGGGACCGAATTGATTCTGGTGGAAAACCGAGATTGAGGAGGGCCACGCTTTCGCTGGCCGCCGCAACAAGTTGGCCGTGCTGGGCATATTCAAGTGGCCGGATGCCCAGCGGGTCGCGGGCGATGATCATCTGTCCGCAGGCATCTAAAAGGGCAAGATTCCAGGCGCCGTCAAAACGCCGTGCCAGTGTGGCAAGCACTTCGGTCGGCGTGGGAGCCGCATCACCAGCAAGTTCCCGGCCAATCGCATGCAGGATGACCTCGGTGTCATTCTCACGGGCCAGGTGGTTGTCATCGTCAGCCAGAATTTCTTCACGGAGTTCCGGATAGTTCGCCAGTTGTCCATTGAAGCCAAAAGCAAACCACTTTCGCTTCTGAATATGTGGTCTTTCCAGAGGTTGCGCATAGCCTCGATCTTCAGCACCACAGGTGGCATACCGAACGTGACCGATGGCGGCTGGCCCACAGTGCTGCTCCATCAGGCTCTCGAATTTGCCGCGGTGACTCATTCGGAAGACTTCGCTGACGCTACCGACCTCTTTGTGGGTCGCGAGCAGCTGGCTGCGATCAGGGTTCCAGACCGTCATGCCAGCCGAAAGTTGCCCCCGATTTTGGATGTCGAGCAGCATTCGCGGAATCAGCCGCGAGGCTTCGTTTGGTCCGGCAGGGGGGCAGAGCGGGCTGGGAGTTCCGCCCTGCAGATGGTAGATCGCGGTCAGCCCGCACTCGTGTTTGAGATCGCTCACCGTATCCTCGGGTCGGCGGAAATCGAGCAGCCCCGGTTATACGCTGCCGGTGGTGGCAACCTCAACCGGTTGGCTTTCACAGCGGTCGAGAATCGGCATCCCCGGCTCTGGGAGGTTTCCCGGTGGCTTCTGGGAGCGAACTGAGGGTACGATGGGGCTCGCCGGTAGCGGTCTGGCCAGTTCCGGTGATCACGTGTTGTCCAATCAACTTTCCATGAGTACTCCATCCCGCCACGAGATTGTCGCGGCAGCCACCCTCATCATCGTCAAAATCGGCACCCGTGTGCTCACGGCCGCAGATGGCCTGCTCGATAGGGAGCGGGTTGAGCGGATTGGCCATCAGTGCGACCTTCTGTTGGCGGCTGGCAAGCAGGTGATCATCGTCAGCTCTGGCGCCGTTGGTGCCGGCATGGGGCGGCTTGGCTTGACTGAGCGGCCGAAGTCATTGCCGCGGCTCCAGGCGGCTGCTGCTGTCGGGCAGAGTTGCCTCATCGAAGCGTATGAACGGTCGCTCCGGCCACACGGCCGGCATGTTGCCCAGGTGCTGCTGGTTGCCGATGATCTTGAGGATCGTCGCCGATACCTCAACATTCGAAGCACGTTGCGTGCTCTGCTTGATGAAGGGGCCGTGCCGATTGTGAATGAAAACGACACCGTCAGTGTCGATGAACTGCGCACCTCTTTTGGTGACAATGACCGACTGGCGGCTCTGGTGGCGACGCTGTTACCGGCGGATCTGCTCATTCTTCTGTCAGACGTCGAGGGGCTTTACGACCGCGGGCCCGACGAAGTCGGCGCGAAGGTAATCCCCTGTGTTCCGCAGATCGACACGACGGTTGAAGCCTTCGCTCAGGATCGCCTTGGCGGGCTGTCGAAGGGGGGGATGGCAAGCAAACTGGCCGCTGCCCGGATGGTGACAGAATCGGGCTGTCACTGCATCATTGGACCTGGTCGCCGAGACGATGTCTTGGAGGCCATCTGCCGAGGCGACGAAGTTGGGACGCTCTTCCCGGGGCGCAACGGCATGATGTCGGCACGGAAACGCTGGCTCGGCTGGTCAGCAGCGGCCAGCGGCACCCTCGTTGTGGATGCTGGAGCCCGTCGCGCGGTTGTGGAACGCGGGGGCAGCCTGCTGCCGGCAGGGATTCTCGCAGTCTCAGGTCACTTCGGTGCGGGTGACGTTGTCACGCTTCAGACCGCCGACGGAGCCACTTTCGCCCGGGGGTTGGTTAACTACACGGCGGCTGATCTGGAGCGGATTCAGGGGCTGCAGACAGAGCAGGTCCTCGAGATCCTTGGGGTCTGCGCCTGCGACGAGGTCATCAATCGAGATGATCTGGCAGTCATTCGACGCGATGAGCCCGCTCTGCCTACCACGCAGGTTTCGCATTCTCGGGGCATACACTAACGAGACAATGCTCGACCAGTTGCTCATCCTCCTGATTCTGATTCTGGCAAACGGATTCTTTTCCGGAGCCGAAATGGCAATTGTCGCCAGCCGGCGGGGCCGTCTGCGGCAGTTGGCCGAACAAGGCGATGAGGCGGCCCGCAAGGCACTCGATCTGGCGAGTAGCCCGGATCGGTTCCTGCCCACCGTGCAGATTGGGATTACGCTGGTTGGCACGCTGGCGGCTGCCTATGGCGGCAATCAGGTGGTGAGCGTACTGGCCGACTGGCTGACGCGTCATGGTCCTGCCGGGATCGAGGCGGCGGCGCACTCGATTGCCCTGTCGGTGTTTGTTGTGGTGTTGTCATTCTGCACCTTACTACTGGGGGAACTCGTGCCGAAGCGGCTTGCCCTTCGGCGTGCCGAAGACTTCGCCAGGCTGGCGGCCCCATTCATGCAAATCTTTGCAACAGTTACCCGCCCGCTGGTTTGGGTGATGGGTATTTCAACTTCGGCAGTCCTTTTCCTGTTGCGGGCCAACAAGCAGGATGGTCCGACGGTTTCCGTCGATGACATCGAGCACCTGCTTGAGGCCGGACGTGCTGAGGGTGTGCTTGAGGCGGTTGAGCAGGCGGTGGCCGCTGAGGCGTTACGCCTGGGGGAACGGACCGTACGAGATATCATGCGGCCGCGAATTGACCTCGACGCCATTGATATCGACACGCCGGCCAGCGAAGTACTCGGGGCTATCGCCATGGCCGGCTATTCACGACTGCCAGTCTATGAGGGGTCGCTCGACCAGATTCTTGGGTATGTCTCAATCCGGGATGTGCTCCGCCAGAGCTGGATGGGCTGGCCAATTGAACTCCGAAAGATGATGCACAAGGCACTCTTCGTTCCGGAAACCATGCCACTCGACCGGTTGCTTGAGTTGTTCCAGAAAGAGCGGAATCATCTGGCAATCGTGCTGGATGAATATGGGGGTACGGAGGGACT
>RGBY01000229.1 GCA_009919445.1 Planctomycetia bacterium | reverse complement strand
GCGCCAGCCCCTGTGGCTGCTCCAGAACCTGCCGCTGCGTCAGCGGGCACCAATGGCAAAGCGGCCTCGCCGGCTGCCGTTGACCCAGCAGGGCCAGCGGTGAGGCGATTGGCCCGCGAGCTTGGGGTCGATCTGGCGATGGTTGCTGGGAGTGGTCCGGCAGGCCGGATCATTCGGGAGGATGTTGTCGCTGCCGTTCGGCGGGCTGGCAGTCAGTCTTCAGGCGGCCGGCGATCGGCAACGGTCGGTGGCGAACGGGACGACTGGGGCCCGATTCATCGCGAGCAGATGTCACGGATGCGGAAGACGATCGCGACCAACATGGTGCGGAGCGTCTCGACCATTCCGCACCTGACCAATTTTGATGATGCCGATGTGACGGAATTGGAGCGGCTCCGTAAGGAGAGCGCTGCTGAGTATGCGAAAACAGACGTGAAATTGACGGCCCTTGCCTTTGTGGTGAAGGCAGTCAGCCTGTCGTTGCGGCAGCATCCGGTGGTCAATGCCTCGGTCGATATGGATAAGGGCGAGTTGATCTACAAGGATTACGTCAACATTGGCCTGGCCGTGGATACCCCGCGAGGCCTGGTGGTGCCGGTGCTTCGAGATTGTGATCAGCAGTCGATCCCGCACATTGCCCAAGAGATCGCGCAGACGGCCGACAAAGCAAAAAACGCCCAGTATGGAGTGGATGACCTGCGGGGTGGTACCTTTACGATTAGCAACCTTGGGGCAATCGGCGGCAGTTACTCGACGCCAATCATTAACTGGCCTGAGGTTGCTATTCTGTTGATTGGACGCTCCCGGAAACTTCCGGTCGTCCACGAGGATCGAATCGAGCCGCGACTGATGATGCCGCTTTCGCTCTCGTACGATCATCGCGTGATTGATGGTGCCTTGGCGGCACGCTTTTTGAAAGAAATAATCGGCTACCTTGAAAGCCCCGGCCGGCTCCTGCTGGCCATGTGACCTACGGAACCCCACCGTGACCACCAACGCGAGCATTGATTCTGCCGGAACGGCGAATCTTGCGTTTCTAGAGGAACTTTTCGCTCAGTACCAGCTTGACCCTGCGAGTGTCCCTGCCGATTGGCAGCAGTACTTTGCATCGCTGACCGCTGGTGTCCCCGTTTCCAACGGCCATGCCGGGAATGGGCAGGTTCCCTCCCTGCCTGTGGCTCAGGCTGCCGGTCAGCCGCCGACTTCTGCTGCGGCTGCGGCGACGCGAGCGGCTGTGGTTGATCCGCTTGATGATGACACCATGATCTCACCCGAAGGGATTGCCACGGGGCATGCCGTGGCGATCGCAGACGGAGAGGTGCTTCTGCCTCGTGCACCAGCCGGAGAAGAAAAGCCTGCGCCGTTTCCTGAGTCGGTTCGCCGCAGTGCGGGCGACGAGCGGTTTGCCTTTCTGCAGGACCGGGTCGACCAGTTGGTTCGGGCCTACCGTGTTCGGGGGCATCTGACTGCCGATATTGATCCGTTGGGCCGCCCCCGCCCTGGGCTGCCGGAGCTCGATCCCTCCTTCTACGACCTCACTGAAGAGGATATGGATCGAGTTTTTTCGACCGATACGATCGAAGGCCCGCAGTCGATGTCCCTGCGGCAGATTATCAGGCGGCTGCACAATACATACTGCCGTTCGATTGGTGTGCAGTTCATGCACATGGACGACCTGCTGGTCAGGCAGTGGTTGCAGGTGAGGATGGAGGGGTGCGAAAACCGCATCCAAATCGACCGCAAACAGCAACTGCGGATCTACCGGCAGATGACCACTGCGGCAGTCTTTGAAGAGTTCATCCAAAAGCGATTCCTGGGATCGAAGAGTTTTTCGCTAGAGGGCTCAGAAAGCCTGATTCCGTTGGTTGAGATGGCCATTGAGCGGGCTGCCTCCCAGGACATTCAGGACGTGGTGATGGCGATGGCCCATCGCGGACGGCTCAATGTGCTTGCCAACATCATGGGGAAGAGTCCACAGCGAATCTTCCGTGAGTTTGCCGACCTCGACCCAGAGCTTCATGTTGGGCGTGGCGATGTGAAGTATCACCTGGGGCACTCGACCGATTATGTGGCTGAGAACGGACGCAAGGTCCATCTCACGCTCTGCTTTAATCCGAGCCACCTCGAGTACGTCAATCCTGTCGCCATTGGCCGAATGAGAGCTCGTCAGGATCGTGGCAATGACCGGGCCCGGCAGCACGGCATGGTGATCCTGATCCACGGTGACGCGGCCTTTGCCGGTGAGGGAATCATCCAAGAGACGCTGAATCTCAGTGAACTCGATCCGTATCAGGTGGGTGGCACCCTGCATGTGATTGTGAATAACCAGATTGGGTTCACCACCAGCCCCCAGGAGTCGCGTTCGTGCGTCTATGCCACCGATGTGGCGAAGATGTTGCAGAGCCCGATCTTCCATGTGAATGGCGAAGACCCTGAGGCTGTCGCTCAGGTGGTCAGCCTGGCTATGGACTTCCGCCGCGAGTTTCAGCGGGATGTGGTCATCGACATGTACTGCTTTCGTAGGCGGGGCCATAACGAGGCTGACGAGCCAGCCTTCACTCAGCCAGCCCTCTATCGGGTTATTGGTGAGCAGCCAAGCGTGCACGAGAGCTACTTGAAGAAATTGCTCACGCTTGGTGAGGTGACCCGGGAAGAGGCAATGCGGATTGCCGATGAGCACCGGGCGCGGCTGGATGCGGAATTGTCGGCCGCGAAGCGCGAGGATTACGTTCATCGTAGTGACGTTGCCGGTGTCTGGGCCTTCTACATCGGCGGCCGAGAGAAAGATGCGGCTGACGTTGAAACGGGGATGCCCCGTGAAGTGCTCAGCGACCTCCTGCGGCGGCTGGTCATGCTGCCCGAACGGTTTCAGCCTCACGCCAAAATTCGCAAACTCCTCGATGCCAGGCTGTCTATGGCAGAGGGGACGCAGGCACTTGATTGGTCGGCTGCCGAGGCACTGGCCATGGGGAGTCTGGCGGTGCAGGGCTTGCGGGTTCGTCTTTCCGGCCAGGACAGTGAGCGGGGTACCTTTAGCCATCGGCATGCGGTGATCCACGATCACATTACCGACGACACCTACTGCCCCTTGGCCCATCTCTCGCCCGATCAGGCGCCGGTCGAAATCTACAACAGTCCGCTGTCAGAGTCGGGCGTGCTTGGCTTTGAGTATGGCTACAGTCTGGACTGCCCAGATGGCCTGGTGATGTGGGAGGCCCAATTCGGCGACTTTGTCAACGTTGCCCAGGTGGTTATCGATCAGTTCATCGTCAGTGCGGAGGATAAGTGGAATCGGCTTTCGGGCATCGTCATGCTTCTTCCGCATGGCTTTGAGGGCATGGGGCCCGAGCATTCCAGCGCCCGGCTTGAGCGGTTTCTCTTGTTGGCGGCAAAGGACAATATTCAGGTCGTGCAGCCAACGACTCCGGCGCAACTGTTTCATTGTCTTCGCCGGCAGGTCTTGCGGATCTGGCGAAAGCCACTGGTGGTGATGACACCCAAGAGTCTGTTGAGGCATCCGCGTTGTATTTCGACGCTGGATGATCTGGTCTCCGGAAGTTTTCAACGGATCATTCCTGATCAGTCCGGAGTGTCAGCCGAAGGTGTCCGGCGGGTGCTGCTTTGCACTGGCAAGGTCTATTACGAGTTAGAGAAACGCCGGCAGGAACTTGAGCGACCGGACGTGGCCATTGTGCGAGTGGAGCAACTCTACCCACTGCCTCGAAAGCCGCTTGAGGAAGCTCTTGCTGGCTATGCCGATGGGACGCCAGTGGTCTGGGTTCAGGAAGAGCCAGAAAACATGGGTGCCTGGCGGTTCCTGCGAATTCACTTTGGGGAGCGGCTGTTTGAACGGTTCCCCTTCTCCGGAGTCTGCCGTCAGAGTGCGGCCAGCCCCGCTACAGGTTCCAAGAAGAGTCATGACCTTGAACAGAATGAACTGCTCACTGCTGCCTTCCATAGCTGAGCGAAAGATTTGGCGGCGGGACCGTGTAGACGGCCTGCTGTTCCCGAGCCAGTGCCTTCTTGGCTATCATGCCCCACAGATCAAACGCTGACGATGTCAGGAGATGCATCGCTAACCGGACCCACCCGTTCCCCCCCGTTTCTGAAG
>RGBY01000228.1 GCA_009919445.1 Planctomycetia bacterium | reverse complement strand
GGTGAAACTGCCGCGTCAGTCTGCAGGGCTCTGCCCCAGGCCCGATCAACGGCTGAGACAATCCCAACAGCCATGCTCGGATTCGCAATGTCCCAGACACGACCGGAGGCAATGGCCCACTGCCCAGCTCGCAGGCTGGCTGCCTCAGCCCACTCAGGAACTGGTAGCGGTCTGTCAGGTTCGCATTTCAACAGCACAAGCCCACGGTTGCTGTCACGGCCAGTGACGCGGCCGACCAGCCGGCGTGGCGGGAGCTGCTCACGGGGCTCAGGGCCGGCGGAATTGGGCGGCAGCGTGATGACAACCTCGTTGACGTCGTCAGGCACAGCGAATGCCGTCGTGAGCACCCAGCCGTCCTCGGCAACAACCAGACCACTCGAGGGGCCGGTAGCAGGAGTTGCTTCTGCTGCCCTGCGTAATCGTGCTGTCGAGATGCCGGTCGGTTCGATGCGGACAAGAGACCCAGCCACCCGCGCAACGGCCTGCCGGAAGGCCTTCTGCTCGCCCAGTGCGAGCGGCTCTTCAGGAGAGGCTGCCTGCGGCTGGAGAGTTGGCAAGCCGCAGTTGAAAAGCAGGATCGTGATCAGGAGAGAGAAGCGGCGGGTGGTGACGATCATGGCAGTACCTCTCCACCGCTGCCGGTGGCCGGGGGCGTGGGCAACGGTCCAAGATCACGGATAATAATTTCACCATTCCGAATCAGGCTCAGCTGCACACTGTCGCCTAGCAAGAGGCGGGCGAGTTCCTGGCGGAGCCCTCGCTGGGAACTGACCGTGCGGGAACCGAGAGCCACAATCAGATCATCGGCTTGCAGGCTGGCGGCTGCGGCGGCTGAGTCCGAAAGGACGGCCTCAACAAACGGGGGAGTCTGGTCGAGGAGATCAGGGACCAGTTCAAGCCCGAGCAGACGAGGGTCGTAACCACGACCGTCATTCTGCTGGTCTGGAGCGCGACTCGGCTCGCCCGCCAGAATCTGCTCATAGCCCTGGGCAACCTCGTCAGCAGGTAGAGCATAACTCAGCCAGATGCCACTTGGTTCAGCGCGAAGTTCCTTTCCGAGCATGCCGAGGAATTGCCCTTGCCAGTCGACAAGGCAGCCGCCGGGGGAGCCAGGGTTGTTAGTTGTGCAATCGAGGATGTAGGCGTCACCCCGATAGGCAGCTTCATGAGCGCCACGCCTGGCTCGGAGGGGAACACATGCGGCAATCACGCCGTGCTGCAGGCTGACCCGTTCATCGCCAACAGCAACCCCGAACAGGTTTGAAAGGGCGAGCACCCGGGTTCCGGCAACAGCCCGGGGGGCTGTCGTCGTGAGCTGGTAGCAGGGAAGGTTCTCACCATCGATCGCCAGAACGGCCAACTCGCGACGGAGATCAGCACCGAGCAACCGGGCCTGGTATCGACGGCCGTCATCGAGAACGCAGTCGATCGCTTCAGCATCGAGCACCGTGCTGAGCGCGGTCACAATATGACCAGTCGGAGAGACAAGAATCCCAGTCTGATAAGCCTCAAGGCCACGAATCCCTCCAGCCCCATAAATCTTCACGACCCGTCTGGCGGCAGTGATTCCTGCTTCCGTAGCGGGGCCAGCCAGTGAGAGCCTGCCGCCAAACAAATTGGAAACAGGAAGGCTCACGATGCGTGCTTCTCGACAAGGAAAGTGGCGAACGGTCGGCCGCCGTAATCAACAGTAATTTTCGAGGGTTCCCAGCAAGGCCGGCCGTCAGCCGGCAGCGAAAAGCGAACCTGGCAGGGCTCAGCAGTTGGCGTCAGGGTAAAGCTGACTTCAACCACGCCGCCGGTGTCATTAACGAGAAAGCGGGCCTGGCCGCTTGTCGTGGTCAATTCGAGTACATCAGCAAGAGAGCCTGGCGTTCCATCGTCATTGACCTGCGGCTGTTGCCCCCAATAGATCATCCGGCCATCGTCAGTGCTGCCATCCAGAAGGAGCCGTCGCCACAGGGTGAGTGCGGCGAGCATGCCTCCTGAGCCGGGCGGGCTCGCATCAAAGCCCGCCTCCGCTGGAAGCCCGGCCGCCGCGACTGCTGGTTCCCAACGCGAGTCACCCGTGGGCAGGCTGATACGGGCCGACTGGTCGGCGAGTTCAATCTCAAACCGACCGCCTCCGGCCAGACTGCCTTGGTAGGTCCAGGCGGTACTCTTTCGGTCTGCAGAGCGGGTGGCCAAATGGCCGATGACCCTCGCTAGTTCGATTCGGTTGAAGTGAAAGTTTGTAAAGCCAACCCGGGGCTCGTAAAGCGGTCGAATGACTTCGGGCAGGTCTGCTGGATCTGGAGCCAGCGGGTTGGGAGGTGGTTCAGGCTGCTGCCCCGGACGGGCCGGAGCCTGCCCGCGTCCGCCGGCTACAAGGTCGTTGAGCATGGCGGTGGTGTGCACACCGGCGAGTTCAACGGTGATCTCTGTGGGGCGGCCTGCTCGTCGGTACGTCAGGGGCACCCGCCACCCGGCCGGCAGTGTCCCCAGAACATTCTTGAACCCATTGACGCTCCGAACTGGCCGGCCAGCGAGCGCCACCACCTCGTCGTCAATTCGCAGGCCACGCTGCCAGGCATCTGATGACTCGAGGATGTCGGAAACCACTACCCGTCCGTCCAGGCTGGTGGCGACCGTTGCCCCAAGGGTGGCATGGTCGGCGAGTCGCCCGCCTTTGAGCACGCCGAGAAAATTCTGTACCTGGTTGGCAGAGATGGCATAGCCAACGCCAACGTTAATGCGGCCTCGCTTTTCAAATGAGGCCCGCCCGTTGATCCCAATGAGTTGCCCGTTAGCGGCAAACAGGCCACCACCAGAGTTGCCCGGATTGATCGCGGCATCAACCTGAAGGCAGTCGGCATATTCAAGGATTGTGCCAGCCGGGAACTGGTAGCGGTGGACGCCAGAGACAATCCCGCTGCTGACCGAGGGTTGAAGGTTCGTCGCCAGCAGGAACGGGTTGCCGATCACGAAGCAGGTGTCACCCACCCGCACCTCATCGCTGTCAGCCAGCGTCGCCGCAGGAAAGTCATCGCGGCCGAGCAATTTTATCACGGCCAGATCGCCAGTTGGATCGAGTCCAACCAGGACGGCATCATAGAGATGACCGTCGTTGAGACCGCACTGCATGGCGACCCCAGCTGGTTGCACGACATGAAAGTTGGTGAGGGCGTAGCCGTCCGGGCTGATAAGGACTCCCGAGCCGCCGCCACTGGCCCCAGCAAAAATTGAGACTGCGGTCTTAGCCGCAGCAGCAATAGTCTCAACCCGCAACTTTTCGGCAGCGAGAACCGCCGGAGACACAGCGTCACTGCCAACAGCAGTCTGCGGCATCATGGCAGGCATGGTGGCAAGTAGTCCGATGACGGAGGGCAGGATTCTGGCCCAGGTCGATGGTGGTGAGAGTTGGTGGCCGCGTCGCATCAGCCTACCTTTCAATTGTCGGTGCCTGAATCAGCACTGGTCCACCCAGCAGCGGGACTGCCGTGGAGACCGCGTCCGCTGACGCTGGTTTTGCGAAGTCAACGAGAAGACGTAGTTTTCTGCCCCCGTGAATGTCGAGGTTGACTGGCAGACCAGGGCGGCCGTCGGTCGTGGTGGCTCTGCCAATCGTGGCCTGCAAGCGTTCTTCGCCGTCGACGTCGATTCGTATGACTGCTGGAGAAATAGCGGCGGTGTTTGCCGGGAGCAGTCGCATCTGCAGCCGACGGCTATCCGGGGGAAGCCCCCAAATGATCTCTGTCCGAGGTCGCACAAGCAGCCCTGGCACCGAGTCGGCCTGATCGCGATCGCTTACGGGCTGGGTGACCACCCGCGGGTGAAAGTACGAGCGGAGCGTGTCGTCGGCGGCTAGGTCTGTGAAATAAGGCTCAACCGAGGTGCTCAATGGCGGGCGGCTGGTCAGGTCAATCTGGCGGCCGAAGGCGTAGTCAATGCTGTGCACAGCGATAGCCGGCAGGCTGACGGTCGCGGCCTTGCCGGCCAACGTGCCAAGTTCGATGGTCCAGTCTGCTTGCGAAGCAGGCCGACTGATGCGGCGGCAGCGAAGGCTGCCGCCTGGCAGCCCCAGCAGGATGTCGTTGACCGCCGGTTCGGGGGTTGCTCCCGGTTTTGTTTCGCTGCGGAGCCAGCAGACACCAGCCAAT
>RGBY01000227.1 GCA_009919445.1 Planctomycetia bacterium | reverse complement strand
TAAGGCCCCGGTTCAATCCGCGAACGGGCTTCGAGGAAATGGGCGATCTCGACCTGTTCAGCCATCTGCCGCAGCTGCCCCTCAAGGTCAAGCAGTTGGAGCTGACAGCCGTCGCAGGAGGCGAATTTGAACACAGCAAGTTTTGGGCGGCAGGCGGTCACAGTTGATGCACCTCCAGAAAGCGAGCAATCTGGTCATGCCGAAAGACCGGGCCATCCTTGCAGACAAACTCAGAGCCAAACTGGCAGAGCCCACAGAAGCCGGCAGCACAGTGCATGTTCCGCTCCATTGATAGCCAAAAGCGATCCGGCGGCAGGCCGCGGGCGAAGGCAGCCGTGGCAAGGGCTCGCATCATGGCCTCGGGGCCACAGGTGATGATGGCCGTGGCGGCAGTCATCGGCTGATCCGCAAGCAGTTGGTGGACAAAGCCAGTCGGGCCATTCCAGCCATCACAAGGCTGGTCGACAATGTGTTCAACATCGATTCCGGCGGCCTGCCAGGCTTCGCAGTCAGCCTGATAGAAAAGGTCAGCCGGGGTTTTCGCACCGAAGAGGACTGCCACGCGACCAAAATACTGCCGGTTCACGACAGCCTGACAGATGGCTGCCCGTACTGATGCGAGGCCGACCCCGCCAGCAGCAATGATGAGATCGGCTCCAACAAGTTCTTGAAGCGGCCACGGATTTCCGTAAGGGCCGCGGAGCAGCAATTCATCGTCAACCGTCATGCCGGCGAGATGATTGGTGACGTTGCCGACTGCCCTGACCGTGTGCAGGATCGGATGCTCGCCGGGGGCAGAGGCAATCGAAATTGCCGCTTCACCAATGCCCGGCAGGTAGACCATGTTGAACTGTCCCGGCTGAGAGGCCAGCAGGCGGTCGCGTTCTGGCTCATCAATCGCCAGTGCATAAGTCTGAACGCCAGGGGCCTCTCGCGTGATTGCCGCAATACGGGCCCGTGTGTACTGCCAGGGGGGTAGGGGGGAGGTGGCACCAGTGCTGGCGAGTGTTTTCATGACGCCTCCTCGCGGATGGCGGCCACTTCTTCGGTCAGGTCGATACCCACCGGACACCAGGTGATGCAGCGGCCGCAGCCGGTGCAGCCAGAACTGCCAAACTGATCAATCCAGCCGGCAAGTTTGTGGGTGAGCCACTGCCGATACTGGGCAGCCGTCGTCGGCCTGGGGTTCTCACCGTGAATCTGTGAGTGTTCGAGCGTGAAGCAACTGGCCCAATGCCGTTCGCGTGTCACTTCGTCACCTGCCAGATCGGCAACTTCCTGCACGCTGCTACAAAAGCAGGTGGGGCAGACCATCGTGCAGTTGCCACAGGAGAGACAACGCGAGGCAATCTCATCCCAGCGGTCAGCCTGCAAGTTGTCAAAGAGCAGGTCCCGAATGTTTTCCGTGTCGAGACTGCGGGGGACGGGTGCGGCGTCTGGCTGCGTCGATGCAGGCGTTCCCTCGGCCGTGGTCAGTGCTCGCCGCACTGGCGTGTGAGGCCGCGTTGCCATTTGTTCTGCCAGTGTCTGGGAGACCTTGCGAGCCAAGGTGAGATCCGCTGGCGTGCAGAGAGTGGCCTCGGCACGGAGTTGCTGGGCAATTTGTTCACCGGCGGCTGAGCCAATTTCGACAACGTAACGTTTGTCGACTGGAGTCAGCAGCAGGTCATAGCCTGCGGTAACTTCAGGGCCGCAGTTCATGGAGTGGCAGAAACAGGTGGCCGCTGCCCGCCGGCAGTTGATGGCAACTAGAAACAGTCGCTCGCGGCGGGCCTGGTAAAACGGGTCGACAAAATCTCCCTCCAGAAAGACCCGGTCCTGAATGGCTAGGGCCGCTAGGTCACAGGCCCGTGGGCCGATGACGGCCAGTGCTTCTGGGGCAGTCTGGGTGTTCAGTTGTTGCCATGAACCCTCCTGCCGTCGCCACTGCTGGATGGTCTCTTGTGGAGGAAAAAGAAAGTTTTTCAGCGAGTGTGGGCCGGCAACATGTTCAAAGGGGCCGGCGTCGGGGTGCTGAGTCAGGCGGTAGTATCCACCGTCTTGTTCATCAACAAGCCCATGTGGCAGGCCGGCAGCCTCATCCAAACGGTCATAAATCACCGCTCCATCGCGGACCTGGGGAGCCACTGTCTGAAACCCGGCTGCCCGCAGGCAGTCGAAGAGCCGCTGGAGGTCGGCCTCGGAGATCCAGAAAGCAGGTGTGTCAGGCATTGCCAGTGTCGCCGCAGGAGGGGATCGGGCAGCAGCCACAGTTGGGGGAAGGCCCCCGGCGCCACGTTTCATAAGTAACTGTACGGCAACCGGGCCCAATCTGACCACTGCGGGTGTGACACTGGGATGGGGTGGGCCGAGGCCTAGTCGGTGGCGGCTGAAAGAAAATCGGCTCGCCAAACGCAGTCACTGGGGGATGACAGAGACAATCTGCAATCGTCAGGCTGTCGGAGTGGGGCTGTTGTAGCCTTCGAAGAAGGCAAGCAGTCGGCTTTTATCGAAGGGCTTGACGATGAAATCGACCGCCCCCAGTTGGATGCACTCGTTGAGTTTTGCCCGCTGGTCGATCGCGCTGATCATCACCACCTTGGCGTCTTGTGTCTCTGTACGAATGGCCCGGAGTGCTTCGACGCCGTCCATTTCTGGCATGACAATATCCATGGTTACCAGGTCGGGGCTGAGTTCCCGGAACTTCTCAACGGCTTCAGCGCCGTTCTTCGCCTCACCGGCGATTTCCCAGCCAGCATGGCGGGCGGTGTCTTTGATGATGGCCCGCATGATCATGGCGTCGTCGACGACAAGCAGGCGTTTGGTGGGCAAAGCATTCATCGGAAACAAACCTTGTGTAAGGGAATCAGGCAACCTGTGACTGTGACTTAGATTTGACGTGGACTAGCGTTCATTGATTCAACTACCAGCATGCCGGTGGAGGCATCGAGGCAGAGGCGTCTTCCCTGTTCTCCTCCACAGCAACTTGCCAGAACCGGGATGTCAAGTTCGTTGAGAATTTTCTCAGCGGCGGCAACATTTTGGTCGCCAATCGTCATGCCACTTTGGAAGGCAAACATCTTGGCGCCGCCAGCAATCTTGGCAGACCAGCGGGTTGGCTCCTCATGACAGAGTTTATTGAGTTGACGAATCATCTCTGGGATAGCAGTGTCGGCATATTTGCCGGGCTGTTCAGTTTGACCATTTGCTTGGGGCAGCATGACATGGGCGAGGGCTGCGATTTTTCGCCTGCGGTTGTAGATGGCAACTCCAATGCACGAGCCCACGAAAGTTCGTAGCATCTCACCGTCGCTGGCAACACCGATTTCACCCATGCCAATGGCGTTGGCAAAAAACTTGCGATCAGGGGGCGTCGCAGTGGATTCGTGCGCTGGTGTGGTCAAGGTCGGTCAGGTCGGGGGGCGAATGAATGGTGAAGATAGATGGATCGGCTTCTGGCTTAGTTGGGATTGTCCGCTTGTGGAATGAACAAGAGTGAACACTTGCCCGGCATGCCATCGACGGAAAAGTCGGTGTGGGAAAGAAAAACGTTGTCGGCGAGAGCCGCCTGGCTCAAGCGGTGGGGCCGCGCTGTCATCGTTCTCCGCGTCTGTTGCCATGGCGTTGAGGTAGGCACAGCCAATGATGTTCGCGGTTTCGACTGCCGCTGACTGCTCAACCTCAGACCACTCGGTGCTGCTGCCAATTTCACGGCCAAGTAACATGTCGGCCAGCGCCAAGCCGCTGGCATCATCACTGGTGAGCACGAGTAGCCCTGAGTATTGACCGCTAATCTGCATGGCACAGGCAGCCAAAGGCGTGTCGGTCACACCGAGGACGCCGACCGCCTCAGTGATGGGGAGCACCGAGACGTTATTGATGGTGATTTTGCTCGGCCGGCCGAGCCACTTCGAGAGCGCAGCCGAAGCCTCGGAAGCGGCACGCTGGAAGAGATCGGACTGCTGTGAGAGAGAGCGAATGGGCATGGCAAGAATGAAGTGGGGGTGACGGGTGGCTAGGCTTCTACGGCAACCTCGGCGACTGCAGTGCCGCCGGCGATCTCAATGCAGGTTGCCGCATCGAGGAGGAGGCAGACTGAACCATCGCCAAGGATGCTTGCCCCACCCAGCCCCCGAATATGGGTGAAGTTTTCATCGAGCG
>RGBY01000226.1 GCA_009919445.1 Planctomycetia bacterium | reverse complement strand
TCAATCCGTTCTAAACGATTGAGCATTTCATCAAATCGTCGCAACACCTGGTCACGCATGTCGGATCGATCTCCCCCTTCCATACCAGGGCGGCCGGGTCCCCGAAATGACTCGCGGCCCTCAGGACGTGGCCGCCGATTGGCTGGCTCATCGGCATTGAGCGGCAAGAGTGTGACAATGCCAAGGCCACCCAGAACCACGGCAGCGAGCAGAACAGTGCGTTTCATCGAAATCTCCTTTTGAAAATCAAAAACCGGGCAGTGGCCCACTCTCTGCCAAATGAAATTGTTGGGCGACAGGCGGTCCTCTCGATCGTATGCTTCCCTCTATTCATGAACGAATCACCTCCCAAAAAGTTTCCCGACCCCGCAGTCATCGACTTTGGCCTCGATCTCAGCGGCGGTGGACGCTGGCTTGAGCATCTCGGTGGCGTCCTGGTTGACCGCCCAATGCTGGCGGTGAAGACTCCCAAACGGCAGCCGCAGGAGTGGTCAGGGGCCCAGCTCATCTTCCATGAAACCCGTCGTGGTCAGGGCACCTGGGAAACCCGTAGCCCATTGCCTGATCCCTGGCAGATTGAAGTCCCGTTGGCCGATCAGCCGCTTCGGCTGGCCGTGCGGCCGGCGCCCTCGGGTCAGCTTGGCATTTTTCTGGAGCAACTGTCGCAGTGGCGGTGGCTTGCCCAGGCAACCAAACCCGGCAGCCGGGTGCTCTCGCTCTTTGCCCATTCGGGGGCTGCCAGCCTTGCATTGGCCCAGGCAGCCGCCGAGGTCGTGCATGTCGACAGTTCCCGACAGGCAATGGAACTCGCGCGGGCCAATGCGGTGGCATCCGGAATGGAAACCGCCCCGATCCGCTGGATCTGTGAGGACGCCCGACGGTTTGTCACGCGGGAACTCCGTCGCCAGAACACCTACGACGGCTTCGTGCTTGATCCACCTTCCTGGGGCCACGGTCCCAAGGGCGAGTCCTTTGCCATCGACCGTGATCTTCCCAGCCTGCTCGCCGACTGCGGACGCCTTCTTAACCCCACTGCCCGTGGCCCAGTGCTGCTCACCGCCCACTCACCAGGCTGGTCAGCTGACCGTTTAGGAATGACACTGTCAGCGGCTTTGGCTTCGACGCCGCTGGCCTCACAAGAAATCACCACTGGCACCCTAAGCTGCCATGATCTCGCTGGCCGCTGCCTCACACTGGGAGGCTTCGCCCGCGCGGGCGGCTACCAGCAGACCTCATCATGACTGACTGCTTTCGAAAGAACATCGTTTCATGAATGACGCAACCGCACTTGCAACTGCCATCCTTGCCGCTGGCACCATCACCAGCCCAGCCAACACACGGGTTCGACAGGCCAGCCGCCTGCGGGATTCCGCTAGTCGGCGTGAGACCGGCCTGACCCTGGTTGATGGCCAGCGTGAACTGACCCGCTGCCTGACGGCTGGCCAAGACGTGGTGGAAGTTTTTGTCACGGACGCCGTGTTGGCTGACCTCGACCAACCACACCATGCTCCACTGGTGAATCTGCTGGCTAATCTCAACGCTAGCGGTATTCCTCTGGTTCCCCTCGCCGAGCGACCCTTTTCCCGAATCGCCTTTGGCAGCCGCAACGAAGGTGTGGTCGGCGTTGTGCGGTTTCGGGCGGCTGACCTCACCACCTTCCGGCCGCATGCCAAACGGCCCGTGTTCATTCTTGAATCATTGGAAAAGCCGGGGAACATCGGCGCGATTTTGCGTTCGGCTGATGCCGCCGGTTTTGGTGGGGTCATCCTCTGTGGCAGTGGCACCGATCCGGCAAACCCGGCTGTCATCCGAGCCAGCCTCGGCACCGTCTTCAGCCTGCCGCTGGCCTCTGATGCTACTGCGGCAGTCATTGGCTGGTGCCAAAAGCATCAGCGACTGGTCACAGCAGCCACACCCACCGGCAGCTGTCCCTGGCACAAGGCCGACCTTAGCCAAGCAACGATCCTGCTGGGCAGTGAGGCTCACGGAATATCCTCTGCGTGGGCAACCGCAGCGGCTGCTGGGCAGCTTCAGCTTCAGGCTGTGTCGCTCCCGATGCTGGGCATCGCCGATAGCCTCAATGTTTCTGCTACCGCAGCAGTGCTCGCCTATGAATCGCTGCGGCAGCGGCAGTTGCTGCAGTAGACTGTTGCTGTAGCCTTCTTCCTTGCTGCCCATCCGCCGACCGCAGGGCGAAAACCGCTAGTCACAACCACAGTCCGGCCCCAGCTGTTTCAGTCCGTTCATTCTTTTGCCCCTTTTTCCTTGCCGTGAACAAACCAACCGACGCTTCCACCCTCGACATGGCCAGCCTCGCCGATACCCTCATCAGCCTCCAGCAGGCTGATGGCACCAAAGCCATGCTGACTCAGCTGGAAGAGACCCTCCGCAGCCATCGACGCTGGCATGCCCTCTTTGATGTGCGAATGCTGCGGGCTCGGGCAACGCTGGGCCTGCCGCTTACCGGTCCGCTTTCCGATCACGATGCCACTGTTCGCAGCCAACTTGATGAGCAGACGATTGCAGCCTGCCGCGAGTCTGGCTGGGGGCTGCTTAACGATGGACAGGTGTCAGCCGGCTGGATGTACCTTCGTGCCTCGGTCCCCCAGGCGGAGGTGACCCAGCGACTCGGCCAGCTTGCCGAGGAACTTCTCGCGAACCCGGCCGATGATGCTGATGAAGATTCCTACCAGCCGCTTCAAGAGATTCTGCAGCTCACACTCTGGGAAGGGCTTGATCCAACCCTTGGCATTCACATCACACTCATGACGCAGGGAACCTGCAATGCCGTCACCGCTTACGAGCAGTCGGTGTCAGGCCTGCCACCTGACCAGCAGGCACCAGTCGCGGCCCTGCTGGTTGAACATCTGCACGAAGAACTCTTCGACAATCTCGCCCACGATCTGCTCAGCCGCGAGCTCGTATCAGACGCAACCCTGGCAGATATCCGCTCAGCAGGCGGTGATGTAGCGGCACTTCTCACTGCCGCTGGAGGGCTTGCCGACGATCCCAGCATTCACCTCGATGCCTCTCACCTGCAGGCGGTGCTGCGGTTTGCTCGCATCTGCACCGACCCGGCAGTGCTTAAGAAGGCCGTGGCCCTGGCCAGCTATGCCTGCCGACTGCCGGCTGACTTTCAATACCCCGGTGACGTTCCCTTTGCTGACACTGGGCGGAGTTCCCGGTTCTTTTTTACTGCGCTGCTCGGCCATGAGGAGGACGCGGCACTCGCCTATTTTCATGAGCAGGCCGCTGCTGCCGATCAGTACGATGCCCCAACCGCCTACGACGTGCTTGCGGTCTTGGCGGCACGGCTGGGTCGTCCTGCTGACGCACTGTCGGCTGTACTGTCACGGCCACCAGAAGCGGGCCCATCGCAACCCACTCCTCTGGCCGCCATGCTGCCGCCGCTGGTCGAACTGGCTCATGCGGCAGGAGCCGGGGACAAACTCCGTGCTGCCTGCCTTGAACGAGACGACCTTGTCACCTTCGCCGCGTCACTGGCCCGTGACGCCGCTAGCTAGCAGACCGATCCCCCGGTTCCCACCGGGGGCTTCCTGTGCCTGAGCCATACCGCACGCACCCAGAAAGCCGCGAGCGGAAGCGAGCGGAAAAGCAGCACGCTAGACACAACCCCAGCACACCCAACCGCCGGCGCGGCTGGGTCTACCACCAACGGGGTTTGCAGGCATGCAGCCAGCCGCGTGGACCGCAGGTCTGACAGTGGCCCTCAGTGGCATAGCCACATTGCTCGGGTGACCAGAACCCCTTGCCCGGTGGCATCTGCCACGGTGCCAGAAGATCGAGCGAGGGTGCCTTGAAGCCACCCCCTACCCACTCATTCCGGCAGTTGCACGGATCAGGACAATTCGGCTCTTCAAAAACAGCACCCCAGTAGCGAGGGCCGCAGCCGGTGTCCTCACAGGGCATAGTCTTGTCGCCATAGGGGCCGCGGCATGCCCGGCAGTCACCAGCTGTAGCCGACCCAATACCAGCGGCCAGCAGACTCAAGAGCATCACGATTCGTAGCATAGAGGTGTTCATGCAATCCGATATCGGACCGGCCACCACAAGACGGTTCAGCAAAAGCCTGCCGGCGGTACCGGTTCTACGGTTCCACTAAGACCGCAGAACTACCCA
>RGBY01000225.1 GCA_009919445.1 Planctomycetia bacterium | reverse complement strand
GGCCGATGCGGCCAGCGACCGAGTGCTTGGCATTCACATCATCGGCCCGGCGGCTGGTGATCTGATCGGAGAGGCAGCCGCTGCGATGAACTTTGGTGCGACCGCCGAGGACATCGCCCGGGTCTGCCATGCTCATCCGACCCTGCCGGAAGCACTGAAAGAGGCCGCCCTGGCCGCTGATGGGCGGGCGATTCACGCCTGAGCACCGCCCTTGCCCACACTTGGGCAATCATTATCCGGCGGGATCGATCAGTCGTAGCAGCGTGTCGCGCGAGACGCAGTCTTTGAAGACCATCTGGGTCCCAAAGTTGCTATAGCGGCGATGATTCCGTCTGGCCTGGCTGGCAAAGGTTCGCGAAACCATTCCGACGACCTCACCGTTGGCATTGAAGACCGGGCCGCCGCTGCTGCCGACGGCAAAATCGGCCGTGACGCTCATCCAGATCGGAGCTTTGTTCTGATTGTCGGCTGTTAAGAGGGCAGTTCCACGGGCGCTGGGGGTGGCTGATTCGTCTTGCTGTCGGTGATAGCGAGAAACAGTGCCCTTTGTCAGGCTGTAAAACCTGCCAGCCGGATGGCTGATGACGCTGACGGCGTCACCGCATGCCGGCCGTTGGCCGATCGCAAGGGAGGGAAGCTGTCGGCCCCTCGTGTCGATCTGAGTGATGACAGCATCGCCGTCTTCATCAGCCGCCAGGATTGCAGTGATGGCAAAGACCTCACCATCAGCCGTCATCACACCAAACCGATGTGAGCCATCTTCACTGAAGACGTGGTGATTGGTGACCACCAGTCCGTTATCAGCCAGCAACCAGCCGCTGGCCATGCCGCCCATGTGCCAGTCGCTGCAGGAGTTACATTTATAGATTGAACCAACGACCACCACCGCCGGCAAGACAGCATCATAAAGAGTCTGTTCCGGCTGAAGTGCGCAGGGCGTTGGAGACAGTGGCAGCCGAACCCGACGGCCCTCCGCTGCAGCGAGTTGGTTCGCGGCAACCTGGCCGGTGATAGTCACGGAACGGGTAGGGGGCTCGCTCTGGTCAACAATGGCGGCAAGACCTGAGACAAAACTGCGTGCCAGCGCGGCATCATCGACCACCGGTGGAGTGAGCACGGCGGCGGCCGTTACCCGGTGCGGAGTGATGACACTGGCCAGGCAGGCGGTGAGCAACATCGTTTTGCTGAAAACTCTCATAATTCAAGCATACGCGGTGCAGAGGTCAGCGGATCGGTGAACAGGCCTCTCCTCAGGCCTTTATGCAGTCATTCACCCCGACTGACCGCGAGAATCGGTGGTGCCGCCGCAGCCCGCAGGGTCTTTCAGGCTCCTTTTTTCGCAGTTCACCTAACCGATCTTGGGAGCAGAGCGGCAATCGGCGATAAAATCCCTAACCTTTCGCGCCCGTAGCTCAGTCGGATAGAGCATGGGATTTCTAATCCCAGGGTCGCTGGTTCGAGTCCAGCCGGGCGTATTGTCAGGGAGTAACTATGTTGCCATTTGTAGTCCAACGGTCAGCTGTCTTCCGCTTGGCTTTCGTCGGGTGCGCCGATTTGATTCTTTTGTTTGGGGTAGCGGTCTTCCCCTGGGCAACCTCTTCAGCTGTGGCATCGCCAGTCGGTGACAACTTGCGCAGCAACCGGGAACCGATTTCATTTTCCAGTGGTAGTTGGGAGTTGGCACCAGAGCTGCGGCGAGAGCTACCCGCTTCGCTGCTGCCCCTGCAGGGCCAGTTATCACCAACGACACGGACTAGGCTTGCCGGGCGGCATTCGTGGGACCGATTCGTATCCGACAGCCGGCTGGCACCAATCTGTCTGACGATATCGCCGGTTACGACAGATGGCATTCGAGTCGGACACCAGGTGCGCGCCGTGTTTGCGCTGCGGATGTCACTTGCCCACCTCAACAATGAACAGGAGGAAGCCGAGCCGCTTGGCCTCGGGCTCGCCCGCGGCTGTGGTTCATATCGGCTGCTCACCACGACAGAGCTGACTGAGGTTGGTCTTAAGTCGTCGGGCAGGCAGGATGAGCGGTTCGTGTTGGTAGAACTGACGCTGCTCAATCGAATACGGGTCTCCGGGACAGTTCATATCGTGCGGCAGTCTACGGCTGATAGCATCAAATTGATCTGGGCCTTTGACCATCGCTTTGACAGCCAGCCTGACCTTCGGACCACGGCATCACGGATTGATTCAACCGAACTAGGTGAACGGGTCATTGGTCCAGCCGAGCCTTATGACGGTGGCTTTGGGGTCGTGATTGCCCGGGAGCTTCCCCAGCCCGGCGATACCCCTGCAGATCCCCCGCTTGTCATCGTGGAATCACGACTGGCCTTTGCGGAGCCGGAAGACTGGTTCGGTGGCAGCAATCTGCTGCGGGCCAAGATTCCGCTGATTACCCAAGAGGGTGTCCGCACCCTGCGGCGACAGATTTCAGCAGAATAGTCACCATAGAAAGTTCCAGCTACCAGGAGGAAGAGTCTTTGGATCAGGTATCCGAAAAGGGGAGATCGGTCGACCTCGACAAAAAGGTTCGATCAACCGACCTTCCGCAAGTTGGAACTTCCAAAAACTTTGCCGCGGTCAGGTGTTCCTCGGATTGGCTGGGCTTCGCCCTGAGATACGAGCAAGGGGCATCGAAAGCTTTTTTGCGGGCATTCAACAAAGTTTTGAATTGGACGGTTTCGTAATACCGCTGCGCTTTGAATCGGTCTCATTCAGTCGGCATCCGCACTCGCAGGGGGACCCGTCTTCCGTCCTCCTGTTTAGGGCCGACAGCCTGTCGCTGCATTGATTCCCGATCAACGACCTCCAAATACCATTCGGCATCCAGGTCATCGAGAAGAAACTCGTGCGTCCAACCACTTCCCAGCTGGAATGTCCGAACGATGCGGGCGGCTTTGGGTCGGATGGACACCAAGACGCTGGCTTCCTCGGGACGTTGAAGTGGGTAATCAACTCGACCGGAAGGTTTCCCGGCAGGTCAATCCGGTGGTCTCGCGCGATTGGTAAATCTGCCACAGACAGTGCAACGACAGGAGGCGTTGGACGGGTTGTGAACCAGGCGAAAATTTCAGCTTCTTCGGCACCGCTCGGCCAGCCCGGCACCACTGCATCGAGAACCGGTACAGGCCGCCCCTCTTCGTAGAGAGAATCTTGAAGGACGAATCGATCAGCGGTGACACCGAGCGGCTGAATCTCGATCCAGACGTCAAAGGGCCGGGGGGTGAAGGCCGCTGGATCTGCATTTTGAAGCGAGATCGGAAAGACTGCTCTTTCCACCTTTTTTTGGGGTAGGTGGGCCGCCACAAACCAGCGACGGCTTGCATCACTCGGGTCTTGAAGATCGGTCTGGCTATCCCGTATTCGTTGTTCGCTCCCTCCGTCATAACGACGATGCTCAAGCCGGCTGCCGCGACCAGTGAGATACAACTCGAGCCGCTCACCACCTCGGAGCTCAACACGTGATTCAGCACTACCGAGTGCAGCATCGACACGTATTTGGTACCCATCGCCGCGGCCTTCAGACGGAGTCGGAAACTCAATCGGTACACCCAGGTCAGCTTGACGAATATCTCCATTAGTGCCCCGGGCCTGCCACTGGGCCAACCTCAGAACGTCGCGAAGCCCTTTGAGGAGACGATCGCGATCGCCGGCATCGATGAAGCGACCGTTTACACTCCG
Organism: Planctomycetia bacterium; assembly: GCA_009919445.1. Lineage (GTDB taxonomy): Bacteria > Planctomycetota > Planctomycetia > Pirellulales > UBA1268 > UBA1268. The sequence goes on along the minus strand of RGBY01000225.1, from coordinate 483 downwards.
AATGAGATCCTGTAACTCCTTAAACTTGGCTTGCTCGGAACGTTTCTCTGCGCGGAGGGCAAAGCCGATGACCTCCAATTTCACAGGCTCCGTTCGCCGCTCATTGACCTCGACGAAGAGTTTCTTCAGCTGGTTCGCCGTCGTTGAAGTCACCTCGGTCTGGTCATTGACCCCATCGGTAATGACCACGATTCGAGCCGGTGTCTGCGCGTTGACCGTCTGGATATCTTGCTGGAGAACTTCCTGAATGGCCCGATAGAGAGGCGTCTCACCTCCTGGTGCGAGCTTGGCGAGTGCCGAGCGGACTGCTTCAATCTGGCCCTGACCCAGCGGCTGGAGCGGTAGCATTTGGCCAACATCATCGCCTGGCTGCAAATTAAAAAGCCGTCCAGCTTGTTCGAAAGCAGTTCGTTCTCGCTCACCTGCGGCAGTCAGGCCCGCAACCCATCCGTTTCCTTGCCGAATCCAGCGGGTGCGGTGGCC
>RGBY01000224.1 GCA_009919445.1 Planctomycetia bacterium | reverse complement strand
TGGCCCTGCCGGCCCAATCGTGCCCAGCCTGCCGACCGTACCGGCCAACTCGGTGTTGATCCCACCACTCGATGCCGAAGTCATCTGGTGCCAGTTGATCAACGTCACTGACGACTACTTTAAGATTTCCAAGGAACAACGGGTTGTCTTTGCCCAGGGGATTCCCACCGAAGGCCGGATTACCACGTTTCCTCAGACCGGGGCGACTCTGCTTGAGCCGTGGCGGGGGGACTCCGTCGGATTCAACGAACGGCTTGAAAGCACGCTTCAGTCGATTCGCCGCCTGGCCACGGTACGGCTGATTCCCGACCCTGGCGGCTGGCGTGTCGAAGTCATCGTTGAAAAAGAACTCGAAGATCTGAAGCGGCCAATGCACGCGACGGCTGGAGGAGCCACCTTCCGCAACGATGACTCACTCTACCGGTACGGCACACCACTTCCGGTGCTCGGGCAGCGGGTCGGCGATCAGCCTCGTCCAGTGGCGACGCCAACGCGAACCGCCGGCTGGATTCCGCTCGGCCGAGATCCGCTCCTGGAACGGCGAATGCTCGACAAGATCTTGGCTCGCCTTGGTGTCGCTGCCGTTCCGCAGGGCATCCCGTATTATCAGCCACCGGGCTAACACAGGCTGCCCCCGGAGTGACGCAGAGCCGGGGCAGTAGCCCCGCGGATGCTTTCTCCCGTCGCCAACAGAGCCGGTGGGACTACTCGTCGGTCACGCAGCCCTGCGAAGCAGGCGCGACACAGCGGATGTATTTCGCCAAGATGCCCCGGTCCCGTTTCGGGGCCGGCTGCTGCCAGGCCGCCCGACGAGCTGCCATGACGTCATCTGAGACGGCAACATCGATACTCGCCTCGTCGGAATCAATCGTGACCACATCACCATCTTCAACGAGGGCGATCGGGCCACCCTCAAAGGCCTCTGGCACGACATGGCCAACGATGAAACCATGTGACCCGCCCGAAAACCGCCCGTCGGTGATCAGGGCCACGTCGGCTCCCAGGCCAGCCCCCATCAGTGCTGAGGTTGGTGTAAGCATTTCTGGCATGCCAGGCCCACCCTTTGGGCCCTCGTAGCGAATGATGACGACGTCGCCGCGATGAATCGCCCCTCGTTCGAGTGCAGCCAGCATCTCCTCTTCGCTGTCGAACACCCGGGCGGGGCCAGAAAACCGCGATCCCTCCTTCCCGGTAATCTTGGCGACGGCCGTTCCCGGGGCCAGATTACCGGTGAGAATGGTGATATGGCCGGTCGGCTTGAGTGGCTGCTCGACCGGTTGGATGATCTTCTGCCCCTCGGCCAGTCCCTTGCTGGAGGCGAGGTTTTCAGCGAGCGTCTTCCCCGTCACCGTCAGGCAGTCCCCATCAAGCAGGCCCTTGTCGAGAAGATACTTCATCAGCCCACTTGTCCCACCAATCGAATGTAGGTCTTCCTGGACATACTTCCCACTGGGCTTCAGGTCAGCCAGATAAGGAATCCGTCGGGACACGGCCTGAAAGTCGGCTGGTTCGAGAGGCACGCCAACGCTGCGGGCCATGGCGATGAGATGAAGCACTGCATTGGTTGAGCCTCCCAGGGCCATGATCACGACCATCGCATTCTCGAACGCCCTCCGGGTCATGATGTCTCGCGGCTTGATGTCTTGCTCCAGCAGGTGCTTGAGTGTTTCTCCTGCCCGACGACACTCGGCCAATTTGTCGGGATGCTCCGCAGGAATCGAGGCGGTGTCTGGAAGCGCCATCCCCATGGCCTCAATGGCTGTCGCCATGGTGTTGGCGGTGTACATGCCCCCACAGGCACCAGCCCCGGGGCAGGCATGGCCAACAATATCGCTCCGTCGTTTGTCGTCAATCCGACCGGCAACATATTCACCGTAGCACTGAAACGCCGAGACAATGTCGAGCGTGGTTCCGTCGGCAAGATGACCTGGCTTGATCGTGCCTCCATAAACCATGAGCGCAGGCCGATTGAGTCGGCCCATCGCAATCAGGCATCCGGGCATGTTTTTGTCGCACCCTGGAATCGCAACCAGGCCGTCATACCACTGAGCCTGCATCACTGTTTCGATTGAATCGGCAATGATGTCGCGCGAAGGCAGGGAGAAACTCATGCCATCGGTGCCCATTGAAATGCCGTCGCTCACGCCGATGGTGTTGAAACGCATGCCGACGAGGTCGCTGGCAACCACACCCTCGCGGACAGCGGCCGCAAGTTTGTCGAGGTGCATGTTGCAGGTATTCCCCTCGTACCACATGCTCGCGATGCCGACCTGGGGCTTCTTGAGATCCTCGGGTGTCAGGCCGGTCCCCAGCAGCATGGCCTGAGAGGCACCCTGCGAGCGAGGCTGGGTGATTCGTGAACTGTAGCGGTTAAGCGCGGCCATCGAGTGACTCCGAAAGAGGGCATGCGAAACGAGGTTCTGCCAGAACAGCGACCCCTGGGCAGAATAGTGGTTGGATCCGGACGAGAAAAGTGACCGCACCAGGCACCGCTGGTGACAGCCTCAGCCGATGCAGCACGACCGCCGACTCAGGCCTGCCGAATGGCCTGGATGAGGTCGCGTTCCTCAATCTGCCCCTCCAGCAACACTCGGTCGCCGCAGACGAAAACCGGAACCCGCAGCCCATAGGCCTGCTGAAGGTTCGGAGCCGTGTCGACATCGACCAGCCGGCATCCGGGGGCATGCACGGCAACAAGGTCCTCGACCCGCTCACAAAGGTGGCATCCAGCACGGGTATAGAGCGTGAACGACGCGGACATGGGCCGATACGACACTTGTGAAGCGAGCACGATTTGTACCATGATATGCTATTCGGTCCCCAAAAGCCCAAGTCCGTAGCCCTAGCCCGAGTCACTCCCGCCCTTCTTTTCCTCGCCTCAGTCTTCGCTCTCCCCTTCCTTTTCTCCCTGTTGCCCTGCACGATCACATGAGCCGAGAGGTCACCAGCATCGACGACTTCCTCAGTGTGCTGAGGAAAAGTGGTCTTGTTAAGGCAGAGCGGCTGAAGGAAGCAACCGCTGCCTGGAGTGACGCCAGCGGCCCGCTTCCCGAAGAACTTCCCCGGGCACTCATTGATGCCGGCCTCATCACTGACTGGCAGCTCCGGCAACTCCAGAAGGGCAAGCATCGAGGCTATTTCCTTGGGCAGTACAAGCTGCTTCAGGAACTTGGCAAGGGGGGAATGAGCAGCGTCTATCTCGCTGAGCACACCGCCATGCATCTGCCGGTGGCGATTAAGGTCCTGCCGCTTAAACGAGTCGACCAGAAATCGTACAAGCAGCGATTTGAACGCGAGGCACACGCCTCATTTCGACTCAACCACCCCAACATCGCCCGGGCCACCAACTTTGATCATCAGGGCGACCTCTACTACATCGTCCTCGACTTTATCGAGGGCACTGACCTTTACAAGAAGGTCAAAGAGAGCGGGCCGCTGCCAGTCAAGGAGGCACTCGAATACATCAAGCAGGCGGCTCTCGGGCTGCAGTACGCCCATGAGGAGGGTCTGGTCCACCGTGATATCAAACCAGCCAACCTGATGCTTGATAAGCGGGGAACAATCAAAATCCTCGACCTTGGCTTGGCCTTGGGTAGTGACGACGATGAAGACGGCAACCTCACCAAGCAGCACGACGAAAAGGTATTGGGAACAGCTGACTACCTCGCTCCAGAACAGGCGAAGAACAGCCATGCCGCCGATCCCCGTTCGGACATCTACTCACTCGGCTGCACCCTCTATTTCCTCCTCGTCGGCCGGGCGCCGTTCGCCAAGGGCAGTGTTGTCGAGCGGATCAAAGCTCACTGGAATGAGCCTCCCCCCAACCCTCTTGACGAACTTGATAATCCGCCGCCCGACCTCGACTCGGCGGTGATTGACCTCTACTTCCGCATGCTCGAGAAGCATCCTGACGCCCGCCCGCAGACTGCAGGCGAGGTGGCCGCGACGATTCAGGCGTGGCTGGACCACCATGCAGGAGACGCACCCCGGCCCGCCGGAAGCCTCCGCCGCAGGCCGGGCGGCAGTTCTGACGGCGGTTCGTCGATGCTGCCCTCAGTTGTCTCAGGCCAGTCAAGCCTGCGACGCAGGCCAGCGCCAGCGGCTGAGACCAGTGGCAGCAATGTGCTTCCTGCTCAGGCCGCCGACACGGCCCCCATGAGGCCTGCCTCT
>RGBY01000223.1 GCA_009919445.1 Planctomycetia bacterium | reverse complement strand
GGGCGGATCTGCTCGAGCTTTTCCCGGGCTTCTGCCCGCAGGTGCCGTACCCCGCCGTAGTCAAAACCGACTGGAATCGGCCGTTCACCATGCTGCCGACGCCGCTGGATTCGCTCCTGCTCAACCTTCAGATAGCCGGCATAACGGATGTCGTTTTCGATCTGCGTCGCCACGTCGACAGCCACTTCGGCAAGGTCGGGGAGGGCCGCCACGCAATCGGCCCAGCCAATCTCCGGCCGCTTGAGCCGGTCGGCCAGCGTCACGCCCTCAACCCGGTGAGAGGCCAGGCGGGTGAGCGTGGCCTCAATGGCTGCGATCTTGTCTTCCAGCCGCCCGACCCGAGCTGGCTCGGCCAGCCCCAGACGGGCTGCAACTGGGGTCAGCCGTCGATCGGCGTTGTCGTGTCGCAGGGCGAGGCGATGCTCGGCCCGGCTGGTAAACATTCGGTAGGGCTCATCAACGCCGCAGGTCACCAGATCGTCAATCAAAACACCGATGTAAGACTCGTCACGAGCCAGGACGACCGGGGCCTGCCCTAAAGCCGTCAGGGCAGCATTCGCGCCAGCAACCAGTCCCTGCGCGGCCGCCTCTTCATAGCCGGTCGTGCCGTTAATCTGACCGGCCAGAAAAAGCCCGGCCACCGGCTTGCTTTCAAGGCTGGCAGTGAGCTGATCAGGGGGCGCATAGTCATACTCAACCGCGTAGCCATACCGCATGATCTCGGCCCGTTCGAGGCCGGGCACCATTCGAATCATGGCATCCTGCACGTCGCGAGGCAGGCTCGTCGAGATCCCGTTGACATAGACCTCGTGGGTTCGCCAGCCCTCCGGCTCCAGAAACAGCTGGTGGCTTTCCTTGTCGGCAAACCGCACTACTTTGTCTTCGATGCTGGGGCAGTAGCGGGGTCCACGTGAATCAATCTGCCCGCTATACATCGGTGCCCGATGGAGATTCGCCCGAATCAGGTCGTGGATCTGGGGCGTCGTCCGGGTAATCCAGCAGGCCCGTTGCTCGCGGGTGATCCTGTCGGTCAAAAACGAAAATGGCTGTGGCTCCAGATCGCCCGGCTGCTCCTGCAACTGGCTGTAGTCGATGGTGCCACCATGCAGCCGGCAGGGGGTGCCCGTCTTGAAGCGTTCCAGCCGAAAGCCGAGTTCGGCCAATGACCGGCTGACGCCTGCGGTGGTGCCTTCACCCGCTCGACCTCCCGGCGTCTGTGACTCACCGGTGTGCATGACAGCTTGCAAAAAGGTACCCGTGGTCAGCACGACCCTGGCAGCCCGATACTCAACGCCACCACGGGCGACAACACCCGTAATCCGCCAGGCTGGCATGCCGGCAGTGGCTCCTCGCTGCGGTTCAAACCGCAGGCCTTCAACCATTTCCTGCCGCAGCGTCAGATTCGGAGTCGACTCGACCAGATGCTTGATTTCCAACTGGTAGAGTCGCTTGTCGGCCTGTGCACGTGGCCCGTGCATCGCAGGCCCTTTGGACCGATTGAGCACCCGGTACTGAATGCCTGTGGCATCAATCGCCCGGGCCATCAGGCCGCCAAGGGCATCAACTTCGCGAACCAGCTGCCCCTTGCCGACTCCACCGATAGCCGGGTTGCAGCTCATCTGACCGACGGTGTCACAGTTGGCCGTCAACAGGGCAGTCCTCGCCCCCAGTCGCGCGGCGGCTGCTGCCGCCTCGACGCCGGCATGCCCGCCGCCAACTACCACTACGTCAAAGTCGTATGCCACAGTCATCGTGCATCACAGTGTCGGCAATTCTCACCGCTCCACACAACCAGGGCTCACTGAACACCGGTCAGGCCGCCCGCCGGCCGGCCTGATGCGGAGCGGCCAGCCCAAACAGGGAGAAAATTTCGTCGGCCGACATCCCACCACCTGCGACTGGCTCCGCCTGCGACAGAATCACATCCGATAGGTTGCGTTTACGAGCCAGCACCTCGTCGATTCGCTCTTCGATCGTGCCAACCGAGAGAAACTTCGTCACCGTTACCGCCCCAGCAGCACCGATCCGATGGGCGCGGTTGATCGCCTGATCTTCAATGGCCGGATTCCACCAGCGGTCAAACAGAAAGACGTACTGCGAAAACTGCAGGTTCAGCCCCACGGCGCCAGCTCCATACGAGAGCAGGAGTACCGAATGCTGTTTGTCGTTCCGGAACCGCTCAATGGCCGCATCACGTGCCGTGGTCGACATCCCACCGTGATATTCGAGGGCCCCAAAGCGGCCAAGCCGATCCCGCAGCCGGCCGAGGGTTTCAACCCACTGGCTGAAGACCAACGCCTTGCGGCCGCTGGCATGAACTTCCTCCAGTTCAGCCGCGAGACAATCGGCCTTGGCACTGACTCCGGTTGCCGTGTCGAAGTTACAGATCTGCTTCAGCCGCAACACTAACTCAAAGACGTGCTGGATCGTCGCTTCCTGGCCCATGTCGGAAAGCCGCAGCACGCCTTCCTCTTCCGCCCGACGGTAGGTCTCCCGCTGATCGACTGAGAGTTCAATGTGCTGGTCACGATCAAGCCGGGGTGGCATGTCTTCAAGCACCTTGTCCTTGGTTCGCCGCAGCACATAGTCGGAAGCCGCCACCCCCAACGCTTTCGGTGACATTTTCTCATGAACATGACCAGGCGCAACAAATTCAAAAATGCCGACGAGATCCTCCGACCGGTTTTCGACCGGCGTGCCGGTGAGGGCCCACGACCGCTGCCGGGCAAGGGTGCAGACCGCCTCGCTGGTCTGGCTGGAACGATTCTTGATTCGCTGGGCCTCATCGAGCACCACCAGATCAAACTGCAGGCCGAGTTCAGCAACAAGGTCGCGATCCCGCACGACAGCCTCGTAGTTGGCAACTTTCACAGGCACATCTGGCAAGGCCCATTGCCAGCGACGACGCTCTGGGTCGCCCTCGATGACGCCTACCAGGATCTCTGGCGCCCAAACCGCCAACTCCCGGGCCCAGTTGGAGACCAGCCCCTTGGGGCAGACGACAAGCACCCGGCGGGCCTGCCCCGAGCGAATCAGAAGCCGCAAAGATGAAATCGCCTGCATCGACTTCCCGAGCCCCATCTCATCAGCGAGGATGCCGCCGACGCGTGGCAACAGAAAGGCCATCCCTTCGAGCTGAAACGGAAACGGCTGGTGTGGAAAGCCAACCCGACAGCCGGCCAAGAGTGTCTCGAGGTCTGGCTGGAGGAGGTAGAAGAGTCGCTCCGAAAGCTTGACCACATCTCGCGGTGGCTGAATGCGAGTGCCAAGCCTGCTCGGCCTCGCTGAGGAACGCTCGCCCGCTCCTGCCTGCTGGACCGGCGGCAAAGCTGGTGCAGAGGGAACTGACTGGCTGACTGGGGTGAACTGATGGCTGGTCACCGCCAGCGGAGCCGCCAGCAGCGGCAGGGAATACACCGTTGCAGCAGCCTCAGAGACGGGCAGTCGCAAGGCCGCCCCAGTTGGAAGTGGTGCCGGCGTCGAAGAGGTGAGCCCCGGAGGCGACAAGCCGAGGGCAGTGGCGTCGGCCACGGTTGTCACGGCGGCTGGTGCTGTCTGCGGAACCGGCATTCCCTCTGCTTCTCCCCTCTGCTCCTCAGGGGTGGCGGCAGGTCTGCCTGACACCACCTGCCACAACGGTCAGGAATGTGCCTGTGCCTCATCAATGGCAGCACGAATCCGGGCAAATGGCTCGGCCAGTTCGATGCTGCCGGCAAGGGCGGTGAGTTGCGACTGCAACTGATCAGCCTGCGGGAGATCATCGTCATGCGGCTGCACATGAAACCGGCCGAGTTCAAAAGTTCCGGTACCTACTGGAGCCGGGTCAGCCACCTGTCGCACCACCGCCACCGGGCTCTGCCCATGGCAGCGGGCATGCAGCAACGACTCGTGATCGGTAAGGACAGCCACCGGCGTGAGTTTCGTGGCCTTCAGAAGCGGCCCCCCAATCTGCTCGCCATGGAGATGACGCTGGAGGGTCGCTCCGTAGAGGATCTCCTGTGCCCGCGTCACACGGACCGGCGCCGTGCAATGAAACTCCAGGGGCCTGCCGGAGAGATCGACCAGCAGGTAGCCACCGAAGGTCCCGACGCCAGCTGCATCACAGACCGTCAAAAAGCCAAACGCCATCTCGTTCGACGACGACGCACTCGACACCATGGACCATTCCTAGCGGAAAAACGGTGCGGGGCAGCCACCACCC
>RGBY01000222.1 GCA_009919445.1 Planctomycetia bacterium | reverse complement strand
CGGTTTCGACGGGCGCTGTAACGCCGTTGAGAGGAGGTCGGCAGGAATGTCGAGGCGGGCCTTACGACAGCGGCTGGAAAGTCTTGAACTCGCCGGTGTGACGAGTCTGCCCAAACGGCGGCAGCAATCAGTGGAAGCACAGCAGGCCCCGTCGCGGCTGGCTGCCGAGCAGCCCAGCGGGTTGAACGCTCAGGAGGCGCTCGCAGTCTTGCGTGACGAGGTGGCGGCCTGTCAACAGTGCGGCGAGTTGGCAGCGGGACGCACGCAGACTGTTTTTGGTATTGGCCCAGTTGCTCCACGGCTCTGCTTTTTCGGTGAGGCCCCGGGGGCAGATGAGGATGCCTGCGGGGAGCCTTTTGTGGGGCGTGCCGGTCAATTGCTGACGAAGATCATTGAAGCCTGCACTCTCTCACGGGATGAGGTTTTTATTCTGAACGTGCTGAAGTGTCGGCCACCTGGGAACCGCCGGCCTCAGCCAGACGAGGTGGCCAACTGTCGGCCGTTTTTCGAGCGGCAGTTTGCCCTCCTCAAGCCTGAGTTCATCTGCTGCCTCGGCACGAGTGCGGCCCACGCTCTCCTCGAAACAGACAAGCCGATTGGTGCGTTACGAAACCAGTGGTTTGACTATCACGGTAGCCGCGTCATCTGCACCTACCATCCGTCATACCTGTTGCGAAACCCACCCGCCAAGCGAGACGTCTGGGAGGACATGCAGCGTCTCATGGCCGCCATGGGAGTTGACCTGCCAAGGCGGTAAGGCGGCGTTCCGCGAAGGCGCCTGTCCGCTCGCTCCCGCTCGCGGCTTGATTGGTGGGTGCTCTGGAAGCCCCCGGTGGAAACCGGGGGATCGCGATTGTGCTGACGTAGCGTCTGCCGGCTGGCGTAGCGATTACTTGCTGCCGTAGCGATTGGTTGCTGCCGTAGCGTGGGTGATGTGCCTGTCGGCTCGCTTCCGCTCGCGGCTTGCGTGGTGGGTGCTCTGGAAGCCCCCGGTGGAAACCGGGGGATCGCCGTCGCCTGATTGGGGGCGTGGCCGGGTTAGCCGGCTAGCAGGGCAGATCTGGCCCGGTCGATGGCGTCGTTTGCGTCTGTGGCAGTTTCTGACTCGGCGACGATCCGCACGATCGGCTCAGTGTTACTCGCACGGACAAGCAGCCAGCCCTCCGGCCAATCGATGCGGATGCCATCAAGCCGGCTGCAACCCGCTCCGGGAAAGGCGGCTTCGATCCGATCAAAAGCCTGAGCAAAATCAGCGGCCGACCAGGAAGCTGGCAGCTCAACCTTGGTTTTGCTGATGATGAGTGACGGAAAGGCTGCCACCAGGCTTTCCAGCGGAACAAGGCTGCCACCAGCGGCCATTCGCTCAAGCACCAAGGCCATTGCCACGAATGAGTCACGGACCAGTCCAACCCGAGGGTCAATCACGCCTCCGTTTCCCTCGCCACCAAGTACGGCCTGCCGGGCCAGCATTTCGTCGACAACATTCGCCTCACCGACTGCCGACAAGGTGCAGGAGACGCCATGCCGTTGAGCCAGACGGGCAGCAAGACCACTGGTCGAACAGTTGGTGACGACCGGTCCAGGCGTCTTGGCCAGAACCGCATCGACCGCCAGAGCCAGGGTCAGTTCTTCGCCAAGGTAGTGGCCGGTTCCGGTGGCAATCGCCAGCCGATCAGCGTCAGGATCTTGAAAAAATCCGATGTCGGCACCGGCAGCGGGAATGCGGGGAAGCCAGTCAGCGAGGTTCTCGGCAGTTGGCTCGGGTTCATGTTCAAACTGGCCGTCAGCAGGCTCACCAACCATCGTGACCTTGCAGCCAAGTGCCTCCAGCAGCGGTCTTGCCAGCCGGCTGCCGGCTCCGTGGCCACAATCGATCCAGACATGCGGCGCGGCGCGTTGAATCGCACCAACGTCGACAAGGGCCAGCACCCGCTCAAGATGGCAAGGAATGCCGTCGACTGGGATGACTCGGCCTGGCGGCATTGTTGGGGCAGCGGTCGGCGGCGTGCGGCGCAGGGACTCAAACCGTCTCTTCACAGCTTCACCCACCGTGGCGGGCAGAACCCGGCCAGCCGCAGAGAAAAGTTTGAGACCGTTGTAGCGGGCCGGGTTGTGGCTGGCGGAAATCTGGATGCCACCGACGGCCTTCTGGTCAGTTACCACAATGCCTACAGTTGGTGTTGAGGCAACGTCGCAATCGAGAACGTCGCGGCCTGCAGCAGTGAGGGCTGTCGCCAGGGCCTGCTTGAGGGCGGGGCCTGATTCACGGCCGTCACGGCCAATCACGATCGGGCCGGGGGGAAGGGTTTCGGCAAAGGCCAGCTCGACTGGGGATTGCTGCTCGGCAGTTAGTGAATCAACGTTCGTCATAAAAACAGCCTCCCTGCTGTCGGCATAAAATGGTCAGGCGGAGTATAAAACGTCGTGAAACACCCTGCCCAGCCAAGTTTTCCCGGAGAGCTTCCATGCCGTCCTCGACGACTGATGCCACCACTCGCCGCCTTGCCCAGCTTGCTGCCGCCCGAGAAGCCGGCACGATTACCGAACATTCCGCCACCACCATGCAGGCCTGGCTGACTGAGCCACGCTACGCCGAGTTTGCCGACGAGTTGGCAGCCCTCATCGATCGGGCGGCGAACGAACCCGCTGTCTGGAAAGAACTCGACGATGCCTACTGGACGGTTATTCCGTTTGGTACCGGTGGCCGCCGGGGCAAGATGTATCCCGTCGGTTCAAACGTCATCAACGATCGCACCATCGGTGAAAGTGCTCAGGGCCTTGCCGACTATGTCACCGCCACGCTGCCTGCTGACACAGTGCCAACCTGCACGATTGCCTACGACACCCGGCATCGTTCTGAGCACTTTGCCAGACTCTGCAGTGAGGTCTTGCTTGCTGCTGGCTTTAAGATTTTCTTTCTGCGGGGCTATCGCAGCACACCAGAACTTTCCTATGCCGTGCGTCACACCCAGAGCACCTGTGGCATCATGGTGACGGCCAGCCACAATCCACCCAGTGACAACGCCGTGAAGGTGTACTGGGCCGGCGGGGTGCAGGTGCTGCCGCCGCATGACAAGGGCATCATTCAACGGGTCATGCAGGTTGACGCGGTTTGCCGAGAGTCTTTCGAGGCCGGTGTGACTGACGGCCGGGTGCAGTTCGTGGAAGAGGAAATTGACCCGGCATTTATCGAGGCCGTTCTTCGGCAGGCCACCGCCGGGCCGCGTGATCTTTCGGTGCTCTACACGCCCCTGCACGGTGTTGGGGCAACAGCTGTGATGCCCGTGCTCCAGGGTGCCGGCTTTGAGCGGGTCAGGCTTTATGGGCCGCAGGCTGAGCCGAGTGGTGACTTCCCCAACGTGCCGGGACATGTTGCTAACCCAGAGAATCCGGCGGTCCTCACCGGTGCGATCACTGAGGCTCGCGAGCAGGGCGACGACCTGGTGCTGGCCAGTGACCCCGACTGCGATCGGCTGGGGGCAGCAGCGGCACTGACCAATGCAAGTGATAGTCAGTGGCAGACATTCACTGGCAATCAGATCGGTGCATTACTGGCTGACTGGGTGTTGAGCAGTCGCGCCGAGCGGGGCCTAGCCCAGCCAACTGACGCGATTGTGACCACGCTCGTCACCAGCGGCCTGATCCGACAGATCGGCATCGCCCATGTTGTGCGGGTGATTGACGGCCTGCAGGTTGGTTTTAAGTGGATAGGCCGGACGATTGACGACATCGGCCCAGAGCACTTTGTCTTTGGTTGCGAGGAGTCGCACGGCTATCTTGCTGGCACGCATGTGCGTGATAAAGACGCCAGTGTGGCGGCGCTTCTTCTGGCCGAGCAGGCTGCCAGCCTGAAGGCGGCAGGCCGCACGCTGCATGAGAGGCTGGACGAACTGTTCTGTCGCTTTGGCTGTCATCTGGAGCGACAGGTGGCCATTACCCTGCCCGGGGCGGCGGGAATGGATCGGATGCGAGAAATCATGCAAACGCTTCGTGCCGAGCCTCCGGCAGCACTTGGCGGGCGTTCGGTTGCCCGAACGCGTGACTACGGGCAGTTGCTCGTGACGGACGCGGAGGGCCAGTCAACCGCGTTTGCAGGCGAACAGGGCGACCTGGTGATCTTCGATCTGGCGGACGATACGCTGCCGGCGGAAAAAGTGCCCGCCCGTGGTTTTCCGCCGTTGGCAAATGCTGTAGCCGCCCGGCCTTCAGG
>RGBY01000221.1 GCA_009919445.1 Planctomycetia bacterium | reverse complement strand
TGACCAATATTCGCGGCCAAACAGGATGATCGGGATTGGTTGCATGCGGTGGGTCTGGCGGAGTGTCAGGGCTTCAAACATTTCATCGAGCGTGCCAAAGCCACCGGGGAAGAGCACCGCCCCGACTGACCGCAGAATGAAGTGGAATTTCCGCATCGCGAAATATTTGAACTGGAAGCAGAGTTCCGGCGTGATGAAAGGGTTGGGCTGCTGTTCAGCAGGTAGTTTGATGTTGAGGCCGATCGACTTGCAGCCGACATCAAAGGCACCACGGTTGGCGGCCTCCATGATGCCCGGTCCTCCGCCGGTCACGACCACATAGGCGCGTTCCTCGTCACATTGGTTGTCGATGGAGACCAGACGAGCGAACGCACGGGCGTCGTCATAAAAATGCGACAGGCCGACCAGCCGCTCACTTCGCTGGAGTTCACGGGCCAGTTTGGGATTGTCAGGATCAGTGGCCAGCGTACGGCGAGCCTCTGAGAGTCGCCGCTCAGCAGCATTCCGTTCCACAATCTGGGTGCCACCAAAAACGATGATGGTTGAGGTGATATTGTCAGCCTGAAAGGCTAGTTCAGCCTTGCCCAGTTCCAGGAGCATGCGAACGCCTCGCATTTCAGTCCGCTCGAGTAGTGCGCGGTCCTGTTGCGGCAGGCTGTAGCTCGGCGAGCGAAGAATCTCGTCCATGTTTTCGGCGACCAAGGCAATATCGTTCTCTGGTTGTTTGCTCATCAGGTGTTACTCCAGAACAACCCGCTCACCCAGAGCAGGGCAGTGTGTCTTCCATTGAAACCTCTCAGTGAGGCGTTCGGCCATCCCGCGAGCAGCGGCCGGTTCACCATGCACAAGAAACGTTCGTTTTGGTGGTGGCATCGGAGCCAGCCAGCGGGCAATTTCCCGGCGGTCTGCATGACCGGAGAAGGCGTCGATCTGGCGAATCGCAGCTGCCACCGGGATGTCGCGGCCATGAATCCGTAGGTATTCAGCCCCCTCCTGCAGATTCCGGCCACGGGTCCCTTTGGCCTGAAAGCCGGCCAGCAGCACCGTTGTCTCGGGGAGTGGCAGCCGCCGCTTGAGATGGTGAAGGATACGGCCGCCGTTCATCATCCCACTGGCGGCAATAATGACACCTGGACCGTCATGCGCATTGATTGCCTTCGACTCCGCTGCTGACCGCGACAGGTGTACATCGCCGGGGGTGAGGCTGGCGATGACACCGGCCTCTTTCGCTTCGGAAAAGTCGTGCTCACCGGCATGCTGGCGAAAGACCTCGGTGGCGGCTACCGCCATCGGTGAATCAACCCAGATCGGCAGAGCAGGAATCTGGCCACTGCCCATGAGGGTGCGAAGCAGATAGACCAATTGCTGGGCCCGGCCGACGGCAAACGATGCCACCAGCAGCATGCCGCCTCGTTGCACGGCTTCGTTGACGACTGCAGCCAGTTCGGCAAGCGGGTTATCCTGCCGATGGTCACGATCGCCGTAGGTGCTTTCGCAGATCAGGTAGTCGCAGGCAGGGGGTGGCGTGGGGTCGTGATAGAGTGGGGCATCAAAGCGGCCAACATCACCGGAGAAGACCAGCCGCACAGGCGGATTACCCACTTCCATTTCCAGAAAGCAACTTCCGAGCATGTGCCCTGCGTCATGCCCACGGCAGCGGATGCCTGCCACCGGTTCAAACCAGGTTTCTCGATCGATTGGCCTTAACTGACGAAGGGTACGACTGACGTCCTGTTCATCATAGAGGGGGCGTGCTGGGCGGTGCCGCGAGTAGCCCTTCTTGTTGGCATAGGCGGCATCTTCAGCCTGACACTTCGCCGAGTCATAGAGTAAGAGGCTGAGCAGATCAGTTGTTGGCGAAGTCGCATAGATGGTTCCGGTAAAGCCACCATGAACCAGCCGTGGGAGGTAGCCAGAATGATCGAGGTGGGCATGGGTCAGCACAACGGCATCAATGGAGGCCGGCGGCACGGGGAAGTCTTCCCAGTTCTTCAGCCGCAGCCGTTTCTCACCTTGAAACAGGCCGCAGTCGACCAGCAGGCGTTTGCCGTCGACCTCCAGCAGATGCCGAGAGCCGGAAACGGTGCTGGCGGCACCAAGGAAACGGAGCGAGGGTGTGGTCATGGTGCCATCCGCTCACTACGGCGAAGCGGCTGTAGTTGGCGACTGCTGCCAGCGACGGTCAACGAGCCACGATCGATTCGCAGCGACTCCACCTGCCACCGCTGCGTTGGCTGTTTCGGTTTGGCCGAGTTGGCCGCCGGCTGTTCAGCCAGCCGTTGAGGAATGGTTGCCAGCAAGAGACTACGATCACGAAACCGCTGCATCTGGGTTTCAAGGCCAGCCTTCGAAAGCCGCCGACCGCATTCACGGAGCACAGCGTCACGGGGAAGGGGCAGGCTGCCCAGACCGGCTCGATGAACCGACACGGCAAGCTGATTCGCAGCCCTGAGGCGGACTTCGATTTCTGCCCAGGCGACAGCCGTCACACCCCAGGTGGTCACTTCAATTCCGATTCGTGCCAAGTGTGGCTCTAGCTGGATCCGTGGCCGTGAGAGTCGGCCCCAGGCTGAGCCGGCGAGCAGGTGCGGATGGTTGCGCGGCAGGTCCTGTTCTAGCCAGGCATTGATTTCATGCTCTTTCATCTCGACCCCCCAGGTTCCTTCCTGCTGGCTGGCAGATGCGATAGCCGCGATGCTTGTGACAAAGCGACCGGCTGCCCCACTCCTTTCCGGCGTCGTGCCCGCCACTGCCCGATAAAAGTCAGGCGGGCGGGTGACGACCAGCCAGCTCAGGAACAGCAGTCCCAAGACAGAACTGGTCGCCACCAACCACCACGATCGCCCTTTGCCCTCTGGTTGAACGGGCCCAGCCTGCCCGTCCGACCGTTTCTGCAGCGTACTGGCCGTCGCCAGCGTATTGGCCGTCACGATCTTCCCTTGATCTTTCCGGCACTCATCGCGATGCGTCATCCGGCCAGGGTGCACAGCCGGGAAATCGGCAGCTCACCTGTGTCTTCAAGGATGACATCACCCATGTCTTCGAGTTCGTCCCGAAGCACTCGCATTTCTGACGGTGCCTCAATTCCAATTCGTACCTTGTCACCGTTTACCCGCACCACTGTCACCACCACCGACTCGCCAACCCGAATCCGCTCGTTCTGCTTCCGGGACAACACCAGCATGAAAGCCTCCAATCCTCGTGAGATGCATGTTTGGGATGAATAGAGCCAAGAACTGTACAGGCGTCAAGTAATCTCTTGCGGGTGGACGGCACCGCGACTGGGTCACCTGAAGGCCTGGGCAAGATAGGAGCCACAGGGAATATCGTCCGAACACAGAAAGTTTCTTGGGCGTGATGATTCCGCATGCAATGGTGCCGGTCGTGCCGACTGCACCAAGCAATAGAGTTTCGGCAAATAACCAGTCGCCAGGGGTGCAGGTCTGGCCTGGCTGAATGGTGCGGCGATGATTTTTGGTGGTGCGTGTCCGCTCGCTTCCGCTCGCGGCTTCATTGGCGCGGGTCGCGTCTGCTGGTGTTGCTGAAGTTGTTATCAGAAAGCCCCCGGTGGAAACCGGGGGATCGGCACAGCAGCAGTCGCAGCGGTTTGCGTGACGCCGGGCTTGCTCAGGCGTAGCAATGCGTGGCCCGGCAGCTGGGGCCGCGATCAATCGGCTTCGGCTTTGGTGTAGCGAGCGAGGCTCACCTCTTCGGCTGCCGCCATACGGGCTTCGGCATTGGCGATTCGCTGGAGATCATCCGAGCGGAGGGCCGGATGGATGCGATGGGTCGAACGCAACGTCCGCTGAAGCACGCCGGTCAAGGCGGCGGCCGAAAGCCCGCCTCGTGGCTCGGTCTCGAGGGTAACTGCGGCCGGCAGACTGCCCGCCATGGCCAGCCTTCGATTGAGTTCCAGTCGGGGAAACGGAGGCACACCACCCGGATGCAGCATGGCCCGCAACAGAATGGCGGTATCGGCGAAGCGGCGGTAGCGATCGGCCATTGCCTGCGAGGGTGCGTCGGTGGCCTCAACCCGATAGCAGACCCGTGGTCCGATGAGTTCCAGACAGCCATCCACTTCCTGAATGCCTTCACCGAACGCAGGGCCGCCAGCCCAGCAGATCAGTTTGTCATCTGACTGTCGGGCCCAGTTGGCCAGCGACACGCTCAGCCGCTCAAGTTGAATGGCATCGACTGACGTGCGGACATTGCGGCGTGGG
>RGBY01000023.1 GCA_009919445.1 Planctomycetia bacterium | reverse complement strand
TTGGCATCGCCGACAAGATCCGACAGATCAGGCACAGTCCCTGGACCAGTGCGGCGGGCAGTGACGGCAGCCTGCAACTGATGACGCAATTCCCTCGCCTCATTCAGTTCACGGCGAACCGCCAGCACCTCACGGCCATCGGCAGTCACCACTCGCCAGTTCCCCGCCAACCGGTCGATTGCCAGTTCCGCGCGAAAGTAACTTCGCAGTCGCCGGCCGACGGCCGCCGGGGTAAAGGGCTCATCGACCGCCATGCCGCGTTTGACCACCGCCAACCAAAGCCGGTCGACATCAACGGCAGCTGCTGCGGTGATCAACCCAACGAGTAGCCCAGTACCCAGCACGCCCCAGAAGGTCGACGCCATGAATGCCCGTTTGAGGCGATGCCCATCCACTCGTACTGAACCTGACGTCGCCGCACGAATACCGCCGATGCAGTCAAGCACCGCCGTCCTACAGCCGCGACCAGACCCGACCACAGTCACCATGCTGCCCTCAGTGACATCCAGTTCGAGGTCATCGACAATGACCGTGGCTGGCGTGCGGATCGTCAGCCGATCGACATCGAGAAGGGGAATATCAGCCGACGCAAGAACAGCTGGACGTCGCCTCGCAGATCGCCACCGACTCATTGGCGGGCCTCATGCAGTTCGGCGGCCAATCGACGCGAGGGAACCAAACCCTCTGGTCGGAACCGCATCATCACAATGAGGGCAACACCCACCAAGGCTAGCCGCCAACTGCCCAGCGAGAGTGGCTCCGTCCTCCAGGTCGGCGGCTGAAGCTGCTGAAGCCACCCGTCCGCCCAGGGAATGACCACGATGTCAAAGCCAAACAGAATGGCGACTCCAACAAGCGTTCCCGGAATGCTGCCGAGCCCGCCAAGGATCACAGCGCAGAGGATGGCCACTGAGCGATTGAACCCGAAGGCATTGGGGTCTCCGGTTGTCCCCAGACTGGCAACCGACAAGCTGCCAGCCAGGCCAGCGATGGCGGCAGCAATTGCAAAGGCCGATAGCCTGACCCGGGTGACAGAAATTCCTAGTGTGGCTGCCGCCAGTGCATCCTCACGGACGGCAATCCAGGCTCGACCAAGAGCCGAACGCTCAATACCCCGCAAGAGAAGCACGACTGCCCCAAGAACAGCCAGAGCCAGATAGTAAAACCAGCGAGCATCAACAATGAAGCTGCGGCCAAGATCGACGCCACCGACAATCACTCCCGCCCCCGGCGGGGGCACTGGGCCAAGCCCCTGCATGCCGCCTGTGATCTGCTCAAGGTTGCAGAGGAGCGCGCGAACAACCTCACCAAAGACCAGGGTTACGACTGCCAAATAATCGCCCCTGAGCCGAAGGGTTGGTGCCCCAAGAAAAAGCCCTACGGCAGCAGTCACCCCAACGCTCGCGAGAACTGCTGGAAGAAAGCCAATTTCAAGTGGATTGGTGGGCACCGTAAGAATGGCCAACGTCATCCCGCCGATACCAAGAAAGGCCGCAATCCCCAGATGGAGCAGGCCCGTAAAGCCGACCATGACATTGAGCCCGAGGGCAGCAACACCGAGGATCATTACGGTGGTGAACTGTCCCCCAAGACCACCGGCAAATTCCGGAATGATCAGCGGGGCGACAGCCAGCAGCCCGAACACAGCCGGCTCCCAGGAATTGGCCAGCCACCACCTGTCTGACAGACGGCCGCTCATGCAGGCCTCCTCTCGCGCCGCTTTTGGCCGAAGAGTCCCTCCGGCCGAAACGCCAGAATCACAATCAGCACGAGAAAGACAGCAGCAGCAGCCCAACGGGGCCCCAAGACCACCGTTGAGAATGCCCGGATCAGGCCGACAAGTAACCCACCTACAATCGCTCCTGGCACACTCCCAATACCCCCAAGCACCGCGGCAGCAAGGGCGTACAAGCCAGTCTGGTAGCCCATTTGATAGTTGATGGTAGCGGTGTGGATGCTGGCTGCGACACTTGCCACCCCTCCCAGAAAACCACCCAGAAAAAAGGTAGCCGAGATGAACTGGTCGGCGCCTCCAGTCGGAGTCGTCACTCGGGAAACCGCAGCAACCGAACGCAAGGAACGGCCGAAACGGGTCCGCTGCAAGAGAATAGCCAGCCCAATGAGTGCCGGGAGAACGAGACTGAGCACCACCAGATCGGCCATGGTTACTGGCGACCGGAGTGCCGGACTCCCGGCATTGGTAACCAGATCGGGAAACGCTTGATCGGTTGAACCCAGCCAGAGCAGGCCAACGTTCATGAGGATGAACGAGACACCAACAGCTGAAACCAGCGGAGCCAGCGGTGGAGCCTGCCGGAGGGGGCGGTAAACAAGCCGATCAATGGCCATATTCAGGCCACCACAAAAAAATCCGCAGCTGATCGTGACAAGCACAATCATGAGCCAACCCACAAGCGGATCAAACGCGAATGGTGCAAGCAACGACAGCAGACCAACCGCCAGACAGCCCCCCAGCATGACGACGTCGCCGTGGGCAAAATGAATCAGCCCCACCGTTCCGTAAACCAATGTGTAGCCGACTGCGATCAGCCCCAGAAAGCCTCCACTGGTTAGGCCAAGAACACACTGCTGGAGAAATGCGGGCAGGGTCACTTGCTCTGTTCCAGTCGGGCTTTCGCGGGGCAAAATCGTCCTTGATTCTTACCCGCTGTCGCCCGGGTCGCCCATGCCAGTTGTGGGAATTGTCTCATCAAAGACAAATCGGCCGTCCCGCACGGCATACACCGAGAACTGCCGCAGGGTGGTATCACCGTTGGTATCAATGCTCCAGCGGCCCAGCAGGCCGTCAAAGTCATGGGTTGCCAACGCCGCGTCAGTAATTGCCCGGCGGTCTTTCCGGGCAGCCTTGGTAATCGCCGCAAGCACCAGCCGCATCGACTCATAGCCGTAGATGGCAGAGGCGTCTGGCGGGAGGCCGTACCGGTCCCGATAGTCCCGCAGAAAAGCCTGACCGCGGTCGGTGAAAGATTCTGGCGGGAGACCGCCGACCGTCGCAAAGCAGCGTCCCTCAACCGCCGCCACCCCTGCAGCATCGATAAACGCCTGATCGAAGCAGCCCTCAGGCACCAGCAGCACCGCCTCGCAGCCTGCCCCTGCCAGATCGCGGGCAAGTTGCCCACCTTTGGTTCGCGTTGTCCCCCCAAAGTAGATCAAGTCGGGGTCAGCACGCATGACCGAGGCGACAAATGTTTTAAAGTCAGTTGCCTGCGGATCGATCGAAACCTGATCGAGGACCTGCATGCCAAGTTCCAGGCAGCGGTCAGCAAACAGGCTGGCCACCCCCCGGCCGTAAACACCGGCATCATCAACCACATAGACCCGCCGTAGCCCGCGATCGTATGCCCAGGTCGCGGCCAAGGGGCCCTGGATATCATCCGCTGGCACGACCCGGATGTAATTGAGACGACCGGAGGGCCGGTAGATGGCCGGTTCTCCCGGCATGCCCAGCCCGGGCTTGGTCAAACCGACGGCGGTATTGGCAGGTGACACCATGAGCAAATCGGCGTAGTTGAGTATTGGCATCGAGATCTGTGCTGCTCCGGAATTGAGGGGGCCGATGTAGGCCATGACCTCCGGATCCTGCGCAGCCCGCCGGGCATTGGCCGCCTCGCCTTCACTCGTCCAGCGACCCGCAGCAGCACTGGCGTTGTCGAGGTCGAGATATTCCACCTCAAAACGCCCTGCCCGACTCTTGGCGTCATCGACCGCCAGACGGATGCCCCGCACGATGGACTCAGTCACCTGCTGGGCAACGCCGGTCCGGGGCAGGCTCGAAACAATCCGCACCCGATCGGCCGCAGGCTGTAGACAGCCGCTCACCACAACTGATCCAACAACAACCGTGATCAGACCGACTGCATGTCGCCGGCGGCACTTCATCATGACCGTTCGTTTCCTCTCGTCATGCTGTCAGGGTGTCAGGGCCGATTCGATCAAGCCAGACGATTCCTCCCGATTCAGGGAATCGGCGTCAGTCCGTTTTTACCAGCCGCCAGGCTCGGTGAATCCTAGCGTTGCGGAAGTCCTCCGGAATGGTCTGGCGGGTGATTTCGCGAATGGCAAATCGGTTGGCCAACGCGTCTGCCTCGAGTTTGAACCGGCGGAAGTTGGTTGAAAAGTAGACAATACCACCTGCCGCCAGGTTGTCGGCCACCTGCCCCAGTAGAGCGGCATGATCCCGCTGAATATCCCAATCTGCCGTTGCCTTTGCCGACCGCGAAAATGTGGGGGGATCGACGACTGCCAGATCGTAGGGGGGCTCACCACGGTGGATTCGATATTCGAGGAAAGCCCGGGCATCGTCCCGAATAATCCGATGCTGTCGCCCATCGGGAAACCCGTTGGCGGCAAGGTTCCGTCTGGTCCAATCAAGATAGGTGTTCGACAGATCGACACTCGTCGTGCTGGCTGCTCCCCCAGTGGCAGCCGCCACCGTAAAACTGCCGGTGTAACAAAAGAGATTGAGCAGGTGCCGTCCTTCAGCATCATTTCGCACCAGCATCCGTGTCGGTCGATGATCGAGAAACAGCCCCGTGTCGACATAGTCAGAAAGGTTCACCGCAAATTGCATGTCGCCCTCGGCGACAGAGAGTGTCACCTGCCGATCATCCACCTTCTCGTATTGTCCGCCTGCCCGCTGCCGCCGCCGGGTCTTCAAAAAAACATGGTCAGCAGCAACGCCTAACTCAGCAGCGGCAGCCTCAACCATTCGATCGAGCCAGACGTCATGCTCAATCGCCGTTCGCTCATGAGGCCGTTCGTATTCAGCGGCATGCAGCCACTCACCATACCGATCAATGACAAGTGGGATCTCTGGAATGTCCCGGTCGTAGATTCGATACGCCTCAATCCCCTGCCGTCGAGCCCAGCGGCCTAGGTGGCGGGCTCGCTTGGCAAGTCGGCGGCGAAAGTCACCGACCTGATCTGTGACAGAACGCCCTGCCCCGGGCATCATTCCTGCCCCGGGCGCCACTGGAGGCCTGCCGTCATCTGGTGAGTCAACGACAACCTGCTGATCTGTCGGCTGCTCACGCTGACGGATTTCAAGTTCGATCAGCCGGCATTCGATGGGGCCATTGAACAGCGGCACCCGCCGATGGGGCTTCAGGCCGATGGCCTTGGAGACACCAACCGGCGCGAGCACAGCTGCCCGCCAGCCGCCGCACCGCAATTTCAGCCAGTCTCCAAGCCGTCGAAAAATGGCTGCCGCCCGTGGGAGTGGCAGTCGCTCGCCGTAGGGCGGATTGGTTACCACCAGCCCCTCGGCCTGGTCCGGAACAACCTCTTCAAAGTGCCGCTGACTCACTTCCACAAAATCGGCCACTCCTGCCGCTGCCGCTGACGCCCGGGCAGCGTTCACCGCAGACGGGTCAAGATCACTGGCCTGAAACCTGCCCTCTGGCTGTCGCACCCGCGCCTCGAGTTCCTGCAGGAGACGAGCAGTCAACTCCCGATCGTGGTCATGGAAGCGAAACAGCCCATGACTCCGCCGACGGGCACGCGGCAGACCAGGAGCGATGCCGGCAGCCTGGGTCGCTGCCTCGATAACGATGGTTCCCGATCCACAGAGCGGATCAAGAAGCGGCTCGCCTGGCTGCCATCCGGTGATTCCCAGCAAGCCTGCGGCGAGCACCTCGGAAAGCGGTGCCTCAACCTCGCCCTGCCGCCAGCCCCGTTGATGCAACGATTGCCCGGCGGCATCTCGAAACAGGGTGGCCGTGCCACCGACAAGGTGCAGGGCCAATCGCAGGCTGGCCCCGTGCAGACGCACATTTGGCCTGCGGCCGTGAACCTCCCGCAGACGATCAACAACAGCGTCTTTTACGACCTGTGCAGCATAGAGTGAATGGTTGACAAACGAATCGTGAACCACTGCGTCGACCCGGAGGGTCTGCGTTGGCTGCAGATGCTCCGCCCAGTCAATCGACGCCATTGCCCGATAAAGCATTTCGGGGGAATCGACTGCAAAACGGCCGAGGGGCTCCAGGATCCGAATCGCTATCCGGCTTTCAAAAACACTGCGATACAGGGTTTCACGGTCTCCCGTGAACTCGACTGTTCGCCGACCAATCCGTAGTTCACGTGCCCCAACCGCCTCCAGTTCACCGGCAAGTAGCCATTCCAGTCCGTCGATGGTCCGGGCTGTAAGCCGTGGAGGTTCCTCCGGGTCTGGCGGGACCAGTGGCCGTGGAGGCGGAGGCACGGCAGGGAATGGGTTGGCCATGAGGGAAACACGGAGGGAAACCGAAGAACCGGAATCGGTGAAGAGATCTCACGAGGAAGCCGCCGCGGCTGCGGCAGCAAAGCGGTCTTGCATCGATTGCACCTTCAGCGGTTCGCTCCGCAGGCCTTCCATTGCGCCCACGCAGGCCTCGGCTGCTGGCAGCGTGGTGATGCAGGGCACGCCGTAAAGCACACTCGCGGCCCGAATCCGCCCCTCGTCGGTACGGGCCCCTTTTCCTCTGGGCGTATTGAAGATGAGCTGTACTTTCCCGTCAATGAGATGATCGATCAGATTGGGATGCCCCTCTTGGAGTTTCTTCACCGGCTCAACTGGAACCCCTGCCTCCGTCAAGGCCCGAGCTGTTCCCGAGGTGGCAATGAGATTGAAGCCAAGCCCGACCAACCGCCGAGCCAGACCAACCATAGCCTCCTTGGCCGGCACGCTGGCAACGCTCAGGAAGATAGTTCCCTGCTCAGGCAGGACGGTACCCGCCGCCAACTGCCCCTTGGCAAAGGCGATGCTGAAGTTGTCACTCACTCCCATCACCTCGCCGGTGCTTCGCATTTCCGGTCCGAGGGCAATGTCGACTCCGGCAAACTTCACAAACGGGAAGACGCTTTCCTTCACGCTCACGTGGGCCGGCACCGGATCAGCAACAACACCCTGCTCTGCCAGACTCTGGCCAGCCATCACCTTGACCGCAATTTTCGCTACCGGCACCCCGGTCGCCTTGGCAACAAAGGGCACTGTTCGGCTGGCCCGAGGATTGACTTCAATCACATAGAGCGTTGGGCCATCTTCCTCACGCTTCACCGCAAACTGGACATTCATGAGGCCCACCACGCCCAGACTTTTGGCCAGGTTGGCAGCCGCCTGTTTGATCTCGGCCACGGTTTCTGCGGCAAGGTTGTGGGGCGGGATACAGCAGGCTGAGTCTCCGGAGTGCACGCCCGCCTCCTCGATATGCTCCATGACACCGGCCACAATGACGTCGGTGCCGTCACAGATGCAATCGACGTCCACCTCCGTGGCATCTTCGAGGAACCGGTCGATCAGCACGGGCTGCCCCTGCGCCACGGCAAAGGCCTCAGCCACATAGCGTTCGAATTGTGACTGGTCATAGCAGATCTCCATCGCCCGGCCGCCGAGCACGAAACTGGGTCGTACCAATGAGGGATAGCCAATCCGAGCGACCTCACGACGGGCCTGTTCGAGCGTGCGGGCAATGCCACTGGCGGGCTGTTTGAGATCGAGACGTTCCAGTAGCTCACGGAACTTTTCTCGGTCTTCTGCCTCCTCAATCGTATCGACACTCGTACCGATGATTGGTAGTCCGGCAGCCGACAAGGCGCGGGCGAGATTAAGCGGCGTCTGGCCACCAAGCTGCACAATCACCCCATCTGGCTGGATTCGGTCAGCGATATTGAGCACATCTTCACTAGTCAACGGCTCAAAGAAGAGCAGGTCGCTGGTGTCGTAGTCCGTGCTGACAGTCTCGGGGTTTGAGTTGACCATCACGCTTTCAATACCCATCTCTTGGAGGGCGAAACTGGCGTGGCAGCAGCAGTAGTCGAACTCAATGCCCTGGCCGATTCGGTTGGGACCGCCGCCAAGAATCATCACCCGCTTCTTCCCGGCCGGCTTCACCGGCGTCTCATCCTCAGACTCCCAGGTTGAGTAAAAGTAGGGAGTCTCGGCTTCAAACTCGGCAGCACAGGTGTCGACAGCCTTGAAAGTAGCAACGATTCCGCGTGCCTTGCGGTCTGAGCGAACATCAAGCTCAGCCTCACCCAGCAGGGTTGCCAACTGCCGGTCGGAAAACCCTGTCTGCTTGGCCTGACGAAGCAATGCATCATCAATGGCCTTCAGGCTGCCAGCCGCCCGCACCGCCTGCTCAACTTCAACAATCTGCATCAGTTGATCAAGAAACCAGCGATCAATCCCTGTGAGCTCATGCAGTTCCTCCATCTCAATGCCAGCCAGAATCGCATATCGCAAGAACCAGACCCGATCGGGGTCAGGCCGGGCAACCCGGGCGCGAATGTCATCGATGGCCGGCTGCTGCGGCGTCCCCCAGAGATCTTTGCTGTCACAACCAAATCCGAACGAGCCGACCTCAAGACCCCGTAAGGCCTTTTGAAATGCCTCTTTGAAGGTGCGTCCAATCGCCATGGTCTCGCCGACACTCTTCATCTGGGTAGAAAGCCGGCTGTCGGCCTCCGGGAATTTCTCAAAGGCAAACCGTGGCACCTTGACCACGACATAGTCAATCGAGGGCTCGAAGCAGGCTTTGGTTTTCCGGGTGATGTCGTTGGCCAGCTCATGGAGCCGCCAGCCCACGGCAAGCTTGGCGGCAATTTTGGCGATCGGGAAACCGGTCGCCTTGCTGGCCAGAGCCGATGAGCGGCTGACTCGCGGGTTCATCTCGATCACAATCATTCGGCCGGTTTCAGGATTGACCGCGAACTGAATATTTGACCCGCCGGTCTCTACTCCGATCGCCCGAATGACCGCAAAACTGGCGTCCCGCATCTGCTGGTACTGCCTGTCAGTGAGGGTCATTGCCGGGGCGACCGTGATGGAGTCGCCTGTATGGACGCCACAGGGATCGAAGTTCTCGATGCTGCAGATGACGACAGCATTGTCGTCGGCATCTCGCATCACCTCCATCTCGTATTCCTTCCAGCCGAGAATCGACTCTTCGACGAGTACTTCACTAACTGGAGAGAGATCGAGCCCCCGCTGCACTTTCTGGTCAAACTCCTCGCGGTTATAGGCCACCCCAGAGCCTGACCCTCCCAACGTGAAACTTGGACGGATCACCGCTGGCAGACCAACTTCGCTGAGCATCTCCCTGGCTTCGGCCAACGTTTTGACAAGCCGACCACGGCAGGTATCGAGGCCGATCTTTTCCATCGTCGCCTTAAACTGCTCGCGATCTTCTCCGCGCTTAATCGCGTCAGCCCGGGCGCCGATCATTTCCACGCCGTACTTCTCAAGCACGCCATGCTGCACAAGTTCCATGGCCAAATTGAGGGCGGTCTGCCCGCCCAGCGTTGGCAGGATGGCATCCGGCTTTTCCTCAGCAATCACCTTTTCAAGCATCTGCCAGGTCAGGGGCTCGATGTAGGTCCGGTCGGCAGTCCCCGGGTCGGTCATGATGGTGGCTGGATTCGAGTTCACCAGCACCACGCGGTAGCCGTCATCCCGCAACGCCTTACATGCCTGCGTCCCTGAATAGTCAAACTCGCAGGCTTGGCCGATCACAATCGGCCCAGAGCCAATCAACAAAATCGTCTGGATATCGTCGCGGCGTGGCATGGCAGGCAGTTGGGCTCAGAGGCTTTTCGGGGGCTTTTCGGACACCGGCCAGGCTCAGGCGTTTGAACGCTGACAGGATCCGAACAAAAAACAAATTTCGCCGAGCCTAGCATTCACCACCCCTCGGGTTCAATTAGCGACTACAATCTTCGCATCTCAGCAGTCTGACCATCCCGGAGCCTGAAATCATGTCCATTGCCACGCCTGCCCTTGACGCCCTCCGCGAAACCCTGCCGGACGACCTCAAGGACATACGGCTCAACCTCTCCGCCGTACTGGCTGGCGAGAATCTGGAGGCTGCCCAGGCCCTGGGCGTGGCTCTGGCAGCGGCTCGCTTTATCCGGTCAGAGAAACTGGTCGATGCGTTGACGGCTGACATTACCGCCGGACTCGGTGATGCTGCCGCTGGCGTCTTTGCCGACGCGACTGCTGCTGCCGGCATCATGGCCATGAACACGGTTTATTACCGATTCCGACACATGATCGGAAAAGAAAGTTACGCAGCCAGGCCTGCCCGGCTGCGGATGAATCGCATGAACCAGCCGATGACCTCAAAAGCCACTTTTGAGCTAATGAGCCTCGGCTGCGCCGCCCTTGCCGGCTGCGAAATGTGCCTGCAAAGCCACGAGGCGAGCCTGCTGAAACTCGACCTGAGTGAAGACGCCTGCCATGACGCCGTCCGCATTGCTGCGGTCATCAACGCTGCTGCCGTCGGCCTCGTCTAATTTGGACTCGCCTAGTTTGGTCTCGCCTGCCTGCTGCCGACCCTCTGGCCGCTGCTTTCCAGAAGCGACAGCGACAGTACGACCCTGCAGGAGAACCGTGATCAAGTCTGGTCAAGCCAGTTCACGGAGATACTCAAGCGTATAGATGCCGCTGTCATGGCCGTCCGAAAAGACGATCTTGTACGCATACTGCCCCACCGGCTGCATGCCGGTGATGGCCAGTGGTGCTAACTCAGCCGCACTGAGCACCGTCAGCGGACTTGCTGCTACCGGTGCCGCCCGCTGGTCGCGACAGGTCGCACAGGGGCAAGCATCCCGAAGCAGGCGAGCGGTATAGGCCGCCGTGCAGCCATCGCTCCAGTCAACTTCAATCGCTCCATCATCACGACGGCGGAGGTTACGGGGGTGGGGCTGAGGCATTGGCTTGGATTCTCCGAGAACGGGGGCGTTCGTCTTTTCGTGGTAGCCCACACTTGTCGTTGTAGCCCACATCCAGCCTACGTGTAGCGGAGGCTGGAGGGCGGCAAAAGTCTTGTCGTGGAGCGAGTATACGCCCAACGCTCCTCGAGCACTCGCCGACCCGCTCGCCTCCCTGTCGAAGGCTGTCAGAGTGTTGCCGAACCCATAGCGGATGCGGTCTAACCAGAACGGGCATCGACCACACGCCGCGCCTTCCCTGAAAAGCGGGGCAGGCTTCCCGCCGGAACAGCCAGTACCTCAACCCTTAGCCCGAGGCGTCGGTGAAGTTCACCGGCAACCCGTCCAGGATCCTCAAGCCTGTCTTCAATTTCCAGTTCAAGACTATCGAGGCTGCCCTGCCGACGAACCGTGAGGCGAAATTCCTCAACCTCAGGGAATCCTCTGACAATGTTTTCGATGGCCGACGGAAAGACATTCATGCCGCGGATGATAAGCATGTCGTCGACCCGCCCAAGGACGCCGCCAACCAACTGGACCCAGGCACTCTTACCGAGGCCGGCCTCTGCATCAACTAATTCATGGCATGCTGAGTGTGCTGGCCAGTGAGGGCGAACGACGTCGCCAGTCCGATAGCGGATAACCGGGCAGCCTGTTCGCCCTAACGTGGTGAGTACGAGTTCAGCCAGTTCACCCTCGCCAGCGGGACGATCGTCATCAAGCGCGAGGAACTCCGGATAGAACCAGTCTTCGATGACCTCAAGCCCGGGCTCACTGAGTCGCCCCACCCCCCAGGGACCAATTTCTGTCGCCCCGGCATGATCCAAAACCTGTGCCTGCCACGCTGCCGCAATCCGTTCACGAACTGCCGGGATCGACCCCCCCGGTTCCCCGGCGACCAGCACGCACCGCACGGCGGATGCCGCTGTGTCGATGCCCTCCTGACGGGCGACCTCAGCGAGGTGCAGGGCGTAGCTGGGGGTCGCGACCAGTACGGTTGCCTCAGTTCGCTGCAAAAGATCAAGCCGGGCGAGGCTGGAAAGCCCACCGGCAGGAATCGCCCTGCCGCCGCTAGCGACTGCCGCCTCAAATGCGCTCCAAAAGCCGACATACGGCCCAAAGGAGGCCGCCACAAAGACCCCCTCCCCCGGACGCAGTCCAGCCCGGTCATAAATGAGCCGCCAGCAATCAAGCCACCATGCCCAGTCGGCAGCCGTATCCCAAACCTGGAGCGGCTGGCCACGGGTCCCACTTGTCTGATGAAACCGCACGTAACGGCTGTCTGGCCAGGTGCGATTGGTTGCCTGCCCATTCGGGGCAATGAGTTCGGTTTTGGTCGTCAGGGGGAAGGCCGCAAACGCCTCCAAGGAATCCACCTGCCGAGGACACTCAGCAAATTTCTCAGCATAGAATTGATTTGCTGGCACGACCTCGGCGAGCAGGGCGTTGAGCCGTCTGCATTTCTCGGCTTCGAGAGCCTGACGCTGAGGCGTGGTGTAAGAATCTACTGGTCGGGTCATGGCACCGCGTATTATGCCAAACCGTCTTTCAGTTTGCCTCTGCGTTATCCCGCCGGAAAGGTCGGCCCGACTGCCGGTGGTGGCAAGGGCTGAGCAGGCGTCTGGGGAGGGACTGCCGGCGGTAAGGCCGCAGGCGGGGCAACAACCGCTGCCGGTGGCACCATGACCGGAGCCACCGGCACTGGGGGGCCGCTGCCCGCCGACCGCCGAGCCAGTTCCGCCCGTCCGACCACGGCCTCTGCCGGCACCTGACCAGCCGGAACCATCGCCAGATCCACAACCCGCTCGTCACGGATCTCACCCGGCCAGATCGTTTCTGTCACAAAGTCCAGAGGAAAGACCTGATACCAGGGCATTGGAAAGGGCTGACGGACCGTCAGCGTCTCATAACCATCCTTGATCAGACGTATCTTCCGCGTTCCGTAGTAGACAAAATCGGTTGAAACCGGCGTGGTACCGATCTGATAGTCATCGACATACACAAGTGCCCCGGGGGGATTGCTGCGAATGGTCATGCGTCGCTGAACACAGCCAGCGCCGACCACGACCAGGAGCATTCCCACGACCGCTGCCCGAACAATCCGCTCCCGCTTTATCCCCATGCGCAGCAAGCGAACCGCCGGCTGAGAGACCGAAAATGGTGGAGGAGCGGTTGCCATGGTGCGGACAATAGGCCGCCTGAGAGGGCAAAACCAGAGCAACCGCAGCCCGGGCAGGCGAGCAGGCGGCTGATTCGCCGAGGATTTTTCCTCCCAGTCGTGCTACATTTCTCAGTTTGACGGACTCGCCGGCGGTGGCTGTCCGATTCATCGAACAGAGATCGTCCGGGGCAGGCTCGCGAGGCTTCTGGTGGGACAAGGCAATACCCTGCAATTTCACGTGCGGTCCCATGTGGGCCGCAAGCGATCGACCAATCAGGATTCAGCCACTGTTGTGCCGGCCGAGACAATCAAGGCCTACCGCGACCATGGCTGGCTGCTGATTGTTGCCGATGGCATGGGAGCTCACGCCGGAGGTGAAGAAGCAAGCCGACTTGCCGTGTCGACTGTTCCTGATTTTTACAGCCGGCATGAGCCGCAGCAGTCTCCGCCCCGTGCGCTCCGCCAGAGCCTTGAGCAGGCCAACCGAGAAATTCACGCTGCTGGCGAACGCGACCTTGCCTACAAAGGCATGGGAACCACCTGCTCAGCACTTGTCATTCTGCCGCAGGGGGCCCTCATTGGCCACATCGGCGATAGCCGTGTCTATCGGGTACGCGGTCGCACCGTCGAACAACTCTCACGTGACCACTCGCTCGCCTGGGAAATTGCCGCGGCCAGTGGCCCCGATGCAAACGGTGCACCTCCCGGTGTTCCCAAGAACATCATCACACGATCAATGGGCCCGCACCACGAGGCCGATATTGATCTGGAGGGACCTTTCCCCATTGCTCCTGGTGACCACTTTATCCTCTGTAGTGATGGCCTGTCGGGCTGTCTCAGCGATGAGGAGATTGCTCTGTTTGCGGCTGAGCTACCGACGCCTGATGCAACCGCAGCGCTCGTCAATCTGGCAACCGCCCCTGGATCTTTCTCGTGGTGGCGGCAGTCGGTCTGTTTGGTGCGCTGCTCCTTTGGGGGACTGCGGAACAAAGCATCGGTCTGCTTCGAACAGGGCTGCTTGTTGGCACCGCTGCTGCGGTCGGCCTGACTGTTGGCTGCCTGATTGCCGCCGCCTTTGGTTTCATGACCCAAAAGCCGGCAAAACGCAGCCGCGTACTCACCCCAGGCCACGGTCACCATCTCGGCAAGGGGCCGTACCGCCGGTTCGATGCCTCGCCCACCGCTGATCTCTTTGCAGCGATTGTGGCGTCGCTGGAATCGGCCCATCATGAGTTGGCTCAGGCGGGGCTGACCGAGGCCGCTCGCTCTGTAGATGAAGCTCTCCAGGCCGTACGCGGCGGACTTCAGGAGAACGACTTTTCAACTGCTACCCGCGAGGCCGCTCGCGGACTGGCCAGTTTTGCAGCGGCCCTTGCCGAAAATCCAAGCGGGGGCCCCGACCAAGCTGCAGCCCTGCCAACGCCAGAGTCACCCTGAACAGGGCTCACCACCATCAGGCCAGCAAGGGAGTGCGGCCCAATGAAAATCATGACCCGCTACGTGCTGTCGGAGATGCTCCAGGTCTTCCTGGTGGCACTGACGGCGCTGACGCTCTTCATGCTCGTCATCGGCTTGGCCAAGGAAGCCCAGCAACAGGGGCTTGGGCTCATGCAGATCCTTGCGCTCGTTCCCTTCGTACTTCCCGACGCCATGCGATTTGCTGTTCCGGGAACCATGCTCTTTGCCGTGGCCAGCGTGTTTGGCCGCCTGTCGAGTTCCAATGAGATTACGGCCCTCAAGGCGGCAGGCATCACGCCGATGGCTGTAATCTGGCCTGTGGCTGGCCTAGCTATCGCGATCAGTTTCGCCTGTGTCTGGCTCAACGACGTAGCTGTTTCCTGGGGTCGGGACGGTGTTCGTGGCGTGGTGGTTCGCAGCCTTGAAGAAATCATCTACAGCCGCCTGCAGCAGCAGCGTTCCTACAGCACGAGCCAACTGGCGATCAATGTAAAGGGAGTCGAGGGCCGACGGCTGATTCGGCCAACAATGTCTTTTCAGCCTGCCAATGCCAGCCCTTCAGTCACACTCTCGGCCATGGAGGCCGAACTCAAGACCGATGCCGAAGCCGGCAGCCTGACGGCCATCTGCAGCAACGGCACCGTCCGCGTGGGTGATGTCGAGGTGGCATTCCCTGACACCATCGAACGGGTGATCCCACTGGATGCCATCAACGGAAAAAAGCTGGCCGAAAAGAGTCCCTCTGAAATTGCCATGGCTGATTTCACAGCCGCTCACGAGGAGGCCGCCCGTTCGATCACACGACTCGAGCAGAAGATCGCCGGTCGACTGGCAACCGCCCTTTTGACTGGCCAGGTCGCACAGACCACCCCTGGTTCCGTTGCGGGCGAACGCGGCCAGATCGACCGACTGCAGAGCCGCATCTACCGAATTGAGATGGAACCCTGGCGACGCTGGGCAAATGGCTTTAGTTGCCTGGCTTTTGTACTGGTCGGTGCCCCCATGGCAATCCGCATGCGGAACGCTGATTTCCTGACCAGTTTCTTTCTCTGCTTTCTGCCAATCCTGCTTGTCTACTATCCGGTTTTTATGGCCGGTGTCTCTCAGGCGAAGTCTGGTGAATTACCGCCAATTGCCGTCTGGGGTGGCAATCTGCTGATCACACTCTGGGGCATCTGGCTGCTGCGTGGCGTCATTCGGCGGTGAATTGCCTAGCCCCGCTTTAGCGTCTTGTCTCTCCTCAGCCTGCGGCCAGGTTTCCAAGGCTGCGAAAATCTGCCACACTCTGCTTTCCAAGAGGGAACCGGTTCCAACGACTCATTCCCCGCAGCCATTCAAACACTTCAGGAGATTTCAATAATGGGCCGTCCCGTTACGCTCTTCACCGGCCAGTGGGCCGACCTGCCCTTGGAAGACCTCGCCCGGAAAGCCCATGAGTTTGGCTACCATGGCCTGGAACTGGCCTGCTGGGGAGATCACTTCGAAGTTGATAAGGCTATGGCCGATGCCGGCTACTGCGCAGCCAAACGCGACCTGCTCGAGCAGCATGATCTTTCAGTACACGCAATCTCCTGCCATCTGGTGGGCCAGGCCGTCTGCGACCGAATTGATGCCCGTCATCAGGCAATCCTGCCAGCTGCCGTCTGGGGCGACGGTGATCCCGCTGGCGTCAATGAACGAGCAGCCGAGGAAGTTAAGCAGACTGCTCGAGCAGCCCAAAAACTTGGCGTCTCAGTCGTCAATGGCTTTACCGGTTCGAGCATCTGGCACCTGCTCTACTCGTTTCCACCCGTTCCGGAATCAATGATCGAGGACGGTTTCAAGGAGTTTGCCGATCGCTGGAACCCCATTCTCGACGTCTTCGCTGAGTGCGGTGTGCGGTTTGCCTTGGAGGTTCATCCAACTGAGATTGCCTTTGACATCATCACGGCCCAGCGGGCACTTGAGGCCCTCGGCCACCGGGAAGAGTTTGGGTTCAATTTTGACCCGAGTCACCTTCACTGGCAGGGAGTTGATCCCGTTGAATTCATTCGAGCGTTCCCCGATCGCATCTATCATGTCCACATCAAAGATGCCGTGGTCCTCCTCAATGGCCGTGGAGGCATCCTTGCCAGCCACCTCAACTTCGGCGATCCCCGTCGTGGCTGGGACTTCCGGTCACCAGGACGCGGTGGCGTCGATTTCGAAGAAATCATCCGCGCTCTCAATGAGATCGGCTACGACGGCCCATTGTCGGTCGAGTGGGAAGACTGTGGCATGGATCGCGAACATGGGGCGGCAGAGGCCTGTGAGTTTGTCCAAAATCTTGACTTTGCCCCGAGCAACCGGCAGTTTGATGCCGCGTTTGACAAAGAAGACTGATCGCAGCGGCCGGTGGCTGTCGCCTGCTCGGCTGGTTTCACTTCTGCTGGCTGCTCTTGCCCTGTCTGCTCTTGCCCTGTGCGGCAGTCCGGCCACGGCAGCAGAACACGACGTGCTGCCGATCATCGGGTCTGCCTGGCGGCAGACCGCCGCTCCTCTGGTAGCCAGGGCCCGGCAGGCTGGCGCAGCGCGACTGGCCTCGCTGATCGAAGACTGGTCGCTCGCGGATGAGGACACCACGCTCGATCGTCAGATAATTGTGTCAATTCCTGGCGACCTGGCTGCCCCCGCATGGCTTCCTGATACCGAAACGGAAATCTGGCAACAGTTTGTCGACCTCCGACAAAAACGTGCCGACTTTTTCTTTGCTGCAGCGACTGATGAGATCGAGCGGTTACGGCGGCTGAAGCCAAACGAGGGGCCACCCACCCCAGCCGAAGCAATTCGCCTCCTTTTTCGCGTCCTCCGTGAGAACCCTGCACACGACGCGGCCCGTCGGGCTGTTGGCTATCTGAAGCGATCAGA
>RGBY01000220.1 GCA_009919445.1 Planctomycetia bacterium | reverse complement strand
AGCACGCGGCCGGGGGTCCCGACCACCACTTCCGGGTGCTTGGCCAATTTGTCGATCTGCCCCTTGATCGGCTTGCCACCGTAGACCGCCACGCAGTGCAGATGCGATCCTGCCGCCAGCTTTTCAAATTCATCTCGCACCTGGACAGCGAGTTCGCGGGTCGGCACCAGCACGATTGCCCGCACACCCTTCTCACGGCCAGGCGAGGCGGTCAACCGCTCCAAAATCGGCAGCACGAATGATGCCGTCTTCCCAGTCCCGGTGCGGGCCTGCCCCAGTACATCGATGCCGGCAATTGCCCGTGGGATCAGTCCCGCCTGCACCGGGGTCGGCTGCGAGTAGCCCGCCCGACGAACCGCCTCTAGGGTGGTCGCCGAAAGCCCCAGGCCATCAAACCCAGAACCATCGCCCTGTGGCACGACAGCAGGGGGCGATGGCACTCGCTGTGGCTCTCGCCCTGTCTCTTGGTTTTCCGTAGCCCCGCGGTCATCCATGCCGGAGGAGGGTCGTCCGCCGGACCGGGCGGGGCGGCGCCGCCGGCGTCTAGGCCGGGGCTTTTCTTCAGACGTCACTCAATACCTTCCATCGTGTGGCCGCTCACGCCTCATCATCTGCTCAAACACCAGCCGAGGCTCGCGGTGCATCGACCACCTGCAGGAGATCCGGATCCATCCGGGACAGCACGGGTGTCGGGAACGCGGCGCCCAAAAAGTGGCGGCGGAGGAGTGGCGGGGAGCGGCTAAGCCTGCAAACTCCGTTCCTTTAACTGCCTGAACAATACCATACAGACGAACAGGCCGCAAACGAAGTCCTGCCGCAGCCCCGTGGCTACGGCCCGCAAAAAACCCCTATTAAGGAGCGTCTGCCCCAAGAGGTCCAGGCTGCCTCAACGGTCAAAGAACTTCTTAATGGCCCAGACCGTGGCGGCTCGGCCAGCTCGGGCAATTGAGCGGGTCAGGGGGATTCGCTTGGGGCAAACGGCCACGCAATTCTGGGCATTCCCGCACATCTGAATGCCCCCTTGGCCAGTGAGGGCCTCCATCCGCTCATCAGCGTTCATGCCTCCAGTCGGATGCCCATTGAACAGGACGGCCTGACTGATGGCATGTGGGCCGACAAACTGCTTGTCATAGGCTGCCTGCTTGCGGCCTTCAAAGGCCTCTTCCGACTCGTCCTCACGCCGGTTCAGTTCAATCTTGTTGAACTGCGGGCAGGCCTCCATGCAGCAGCCGCAACTGATGCAGGTGGTAAGTGGGTAGGCGTCTTCTTGCTCCTCGGGGGAAATCCGCGGCCCCGGCCCATGGTCGTAGGAATCATCAACCGGCACCCACGCCTTGACCCGCTGCAGGGAGCGGAACACCCGACCACGATCCACCGACAGATCGCGAACCACAGGGAACTTCGTCATCGGACGCAGTTCAATCTCACCCGGTGACTCTTTCAGAAGGTTGTCGACCAATGATGAGCAGGCCATCCGCACGCGACCATTGATCAGCATGGCACACGACCCACAGACTTCTTCAAGGCAGGCACAGTCCCAGGCAACTGGTGCCACCCGACGACCGTCTTGGGTTTTTGAAAGGGCGGCAATCCGCTGGAGCACACTGATGACGTTCATGTTCGCTTCATACGGAACAGTGAATCGCTCCCAGTAACTCTCCTCACCCGGCGCATCTTGCCGCAGCACGCGAACCCGGATTTCCCGCGGCTGATCGACGGGGGTGGCGTCCTGCCCATTCTGTGCCGCCCCAGCATTGTCAACTGCCCGAATCATGGCTTCCTCCTCACCTCACTCGAATTGTTTTTTTATCAACTGCTGACCGCAATGACGGCTCGAACCAAGGCCCAACCTTATGTCGATGCCCCAACTGCTGTCGCACCCGCTTCTGTAGCTGCCTGACGTTCCTTCCAGACCTGTTCGATAACTTCGCCACCGACCAGGCCATAGAGGCGGGGCCGAGGATGGATCAGCGTGGTATCGATATCTTCATAGGTAATCACGGGCTCTCCGTCTGCCCCATGCGTGCCAATACTCGACTTGAGCCACTTGCGGGTGTTTGCCTCAAACCGGTCACACCATTGCTCTGCCTCGGCACGCTGCTCGGCCGGATCAGTAGCCGCAATGCCTGGCATGGCAAACTCAGGCTTGAAGTGGGCCCCACGACATTCATCACGCTGGAGCGCGCCCTTGAGAATCAGTTTGGCGATTGGAAACATATCGCCGACTGCCTTGCAGAAGACCACGTTCTGGTTGGTCCAGTTTCCGGTATCAGACAGGCTGCATTGCCGCCAGAGTGCCTCAAGCCGGCCAACCTCGCTGTAGGCCTCGGCCAACTGGTCATTGCGACGCACGACCGTAGCGGCTCGGGTCATTACATCACCGAGGCGGTTGTGAATTTCATATGGGTTCGACTCACCTGCCGGCCGCGACAGGATCGCCTGATGCCGGTCCTCTTGTCGCTTGACCGCCGAACTGAAGAGCCGGCTACTGTCTGCCCCGGAGCGGCCTCCGTTCAGAACGCCTGAGGCACAGAACAAACCACTGAAAATGCACGAGAGCAACGAATTGGCACCGAGTCGATTCGCGCCATGATATTGATAGTCACATTCACCGATGGCGTAGAGCCCCGGGATATTGGTCTGCTGATTGCGTGGCGATCCTTCGACGAGGCCGCCTGTTTCGCTCTTCTCGTAGTCAACCCAGAGACCACCCATCGAATAGTGGACCGCGGGGAAGATCTTCATCGGCTCATCACGGGGATCGACACCCTGGAACTTTTCGTAGATCTCAAGAATGCCACCGAGTTTGCGGTCGAGGGTCTCACGGGGAATGTGTGTCAGGTCGAGATAGACACAGAGACGATCTTTCTCGACTGACAGCCCATCGGTTGTGCAGATGTCAAAGATTTCCCGAGTCGCGATATCACGCGGCACCAGATTGCCGTACTGCGGGTACCGCTCTTCAAGAAAGTAATATCGCTCTGCATCCGGGATATCCTTGGGGCTCCGCGAATCCTGCGGTGTCCGTGGCACCCAGACGCGGCCGCCTTCACCCCGGGCGCTTTCACTCATAAGCCGCAACTTGTCCGCCCCGGGCACCGCCGTGGGGTGCACCTGAATGAACTCAGCGTTGCCATACTTCACGCCCGCCTGGTAGGCGCGGCTGACGGCGCTGCCCGTGCAGATGGTCGACATGGTCGATCGGCCATAGAGCAGCCCGCAGCCGCCCGATGCCAGAATGACCGCATCGGCGGGAAAGGCACGAAACTTCATCGTGACCATGTCTTGGCAGACAGCCCCCACGCAGCGACCCGAATCATCAACCACTGGCTCGAGAAAGTCCCAGAACTCCCACTTGGTGACCCGGCCTTCAACTTCCCACCGCCGCACCTGTTCATCGAGTGCGTAGAGCAATTGCTGGCCAGTCGTTGCCCCTGCGAAGGCGGTTCGCTTGTAGAGCGTGCCGCCAAAGCGTCGTTGGTCACGGAAGCCTTCTGGCGTGCGATTAAAAGGCACACCCAGCCGGTCCATCAGGTCGATGATCCGCGGCGCCCATTCAGCCATCTCTTTCACTGGCGGCTGATGCTGGAGAAAGTCACCGCCGTACACCGTGTCGTCAAAGTGCTTCCACTCGTTGTCGCCTTGCTGCCGAGTAACGGCATTAACACTGTTAATCCCCCCCTGCGCACAGACGCTGTGGGATCGCTTCACCGGCACGAGGCTGACAAGATCAACATGCACGCCCAGTTCAGCCAGCCGCATCGTTGCTGACAGGCCTGCCAGACCTCCACCGATTACAAGAATTCGTGGTTGCGCCATTGGTCAGTCCCTCTCCTCAGTTTGCGTGCCGGAAAGATCCTCGCTCCGACCACCCGTAAGGGCGGCGTTTTTGAACAGTCCGCCCGACTCACTGGCGGCGGCGTGGGCAGCGTCGCCCTCAAGCACCTGCCGAGCCCGATCCATGCGAGTTTCGATCTCCCGGGCCTTGTCGACGTCGATCGAACGCATGCCAACCAGAGCTCCCAGGCCAGCCCCACCAAGCCCCAAGCCAACAATCAGGCTAAGCCAGTTGGCCCGCCGCATGGCTGCCGGGCTGGTCCATAACCCCCAGGTAATGCCGAGGCTCCAGAGTCCATTGGAAAAGTGGTAGACCGTCGAGATGATCCCAATGGCATAAAGCAGTGCCACCAGAACAGGTTGGAGTGCGACGGCGGCCGAACTGGCTGCATGATGCGGATCAAACTTGCCC
>RGBY01000219.1 GCA_009919445.1 Planctomycetia bacterium | reverse complement strand
GCTACGAGGTATTTCGCAGACGCGTACGGGCCGGCCTTATCAACTGGAACCGGCAGACAACCGGTGCCAGTTCACGACTGCCATTTGGTGGAATCGGCCACAGTGGCAATCACCGCCCCAGCGGCTTTTATGCAATTGACTATTGCAGCTACCCGGTTGCTTCACTGGAGCAGCCGACCATTGTCACACCGGCTGCCTGCCCCGGCCTTGCTGAGTGAGTCCAATTACCCCACGACGAACCCAAAGCTTGTCGGCTGGTATGACCAGCAGATCCTCAATGAGAAAGCGTCTCGCTTCGTCCTCATGACAACCAACCGCCAATTTCCTGCTGCTGTTGAACTCAACCTCGACGGGCTCGTCGGCCCTACTCACCACTACGGTGGCCTGGGTCTGGGGAATCTGGCGTCACAGAAACATCGTCATCAGGTCTCAAACCCCCGGGCGGCAGCCCTTGAGGGCCTCGCCAAGATGCGGCTGCTGATCAGCCTGGGCATTCCCCAGGCGGTCCTGCCACCCCAGCAACGACCGCTGGTGCCTGCGCTTCGGCAGCTTGGCTTTGGCGGAACGGATGCCACGGTGCTGGCCGCTGCGGCAGAGGAAGCTCCTGAACTTCTTTCGGCCGCAAGCAGCACTTCATCGATGTGGGCAGCCAACGCCGCCAGTGTTTCTCCGGGGGCTGACACCGCCGATGGGCGGCTCCACCTGACTCCGGCCAATCTGGTGAGCCAGTGGCATCGCTCACTCGAAACACCATTCACCACCCAACTTCTCGGTCGCATCTTTGCCGACCCCGAACACTTCTGCCGGCACCCGCCACTGCCGGCAGCTATTGCATTTGCCGATGAAGGTGCAGCCAACCAGATGCGGCTGGCACCGAGTCATGGCGCAACCGGCACTGAACTGTTCGTCTATGGCCGTGAGCCTGAAGCCCGCTCAGCCGGTCGCTACCCCGCCCGTCAGTCACGGGCGGCGAGTAAGGCCGTGGCCCGACTGCATGGCCTCACTCAGGACCGGGTCGTTCTGCTTCAGCAAAGCCCCCAGGCGATTGATGCTGGCGTTTTTCATAACGACGTGATTGCCGTTGCCAACGAGAATGTCCTGCTTGTTCACCAGCAGGCTTTTGCCGAGGGCCAGGCAGCACTCCACACCATACGGTCGTGCTATGAAACCAACTGCGGTGCCAGCCTGACCATCATCGAAGTCACTGAGAAAGATATTCCCCTCCCCCTTGCCGTCGAAACCTATCTGTTCAACAGTCAATTGGTCAGCCTGCCAGCTGGAGGCATGGCCCTTATCTGCCCGGCTGAATGCCGCGACAACCAACTCGTTAGTGACTGGCTCGACAGGCTGCTTGCCGGGGACAATCCAGTGCAGGCGGTCTACCCCGTCAGTGTCAGGCAGAGCATGCAGAATGGTGGTGGGCCAGCCTGCCTGCGGCTGCGTGTCGTCCTCTCCGAGCCGGCGTTGGCCGCGATGCACGAGCCAGTGCTGCTTTCCCCACGCCGGCTTGATCGGCTTGAGACCTGGGTCAACCAGCACTACCGGGATCGGCTCACCATGGCAGACCTGGCCGATCCGGCGTTGCTCGAAGAAAGTTATCGGGCCCTCGACGAACTCACAGGAATTCTCGAACTCCCGGCACTCTATCCCTTCCAGCGAAGCTCGCAGTAAGGTCACCACTGCCGCAGACATCTTATTTGATGCAGCTTTGGTGCAGCGAACTCGATTCCGACCAGCGTTCTGGTACGATTCAGAGGGTCTTTTGGATCATCCCCGCAGGGCCACCGATGCCCTAAGGGCAATGGCACAAGAGACGCCCTGCCCACTGCGGCCTCCATCCATCGCTTGTTCTTTTCATCAGCCTCTATGCCCCAAGGGGTTTTCCTATGTGTCGAAATCTTCTTTTTCTGCTGACCACCGCCATGCTCCTCGTGCCGGCGACCCGCGTGCGGGCTGACAGTGAAATCGACAATGCCATCAAGACGGCGACTACCCCTTCACATCGCATGAAAAGTGGTGAAAAAAACTGGTGGCAGGAACGCCACGAACAGAAGGTGGCCGCGGCCAAGCAGGGCGACTGGGAACTGATTTTCCTCGGTGACTCGATCACGCACAGCTGGGAGAATGCCGGCAAACAGACCTGGCAGCAGTACTACGGCAAGCGAAAGGCTCTCAACCTCGGCTTCAGTGGTGACCGCACGGAACATGTCCTCTGGCGGCTTGACCATGGCGAACTTGATGGCTGCAAGCCCAAGGTGGTCGTGCTAATGATTGGCACGAACAACACCGGGCATCGAAAAGATCCGCCCCAGGCAATTGCCGCCGGAGTGAAAAAAATACTGGAGCGAATTGAGGCGAAATCACCCCAGACCAAGGTGCTGCTGCTAGCCATCTTCCCCCGCGCAGCCGACAAGAATGACCCCCAACGGACCAATAACGACAAGACCAATGCCCTGCTAGCCAAACTCGCTGATGATCGGGTGACCTACCTCGACATCAACGAACGCTTTCTCATGCCCGATGGGACCCTCTCAAAAGAGATCATGCCCGACCTGCTGCACCCGAAGCAGAAGGGCTATGCCATCTGGGCAGAGGCCATCGAACCGACGCTGAAGGACTTGCTCGGAGAAAAATGACCTGCGTGTTCCGGCCTTTTTGACAGGCATTTTCAAAAAATTTCTGAGACGCGGTCGATTTCACTTGACGGCACCGAAGCGAAGCCTAAGATAGGGCATATTGAGACTGAATCTCAATATCGAAACGGCTCATTCCTGCTGCTTCTCAGAACCCCTGCAAGGTGCGACATGGCTTCTGGCTCGCTCGGTCCCGTTCGCTCTGGTTTCCTCTCCGGCCCCCGGGCAACTGGCCTTCAGACGCGTTTTCGTCGGACTCGCAGCGGTTTCACGCTGATCGAATTGCTGGTTGTCATCGCCATCATTGGCGTGCTTGTTGGAATGCTGCTGCCAGCCGTTCAGCAAGCCCGCGAAGCGGCTCGCCGGCTTAGTTGTGGCAACAGTTTCAAGCAGATGGCCCTCGCCCTGCACAGTCACGAAAACAGCCTGCGTCACTATCCGACTGCCTTTGAAACTAACTCAGCAGGTGCCGATCTTTCTGACTGGTCGGTACCAGCAAAACTCCTCCCCTTCGTTGAGCAGGTTTCACTGGGTGACGGAGTGCGTGAGGCAATTGCATCTGGTGATTCGTATGAAAACAAAACAATCAATGGCAAGAAAATCTGCAACTACCGGATCGACACCCTGATGTGCCCAAGTGAGATCAGGGCTGAGCCTCGAGGCACCGACTACTACCCATTGAACGTGGCCGCCAACATGGGCACTGGCACCATCTTGGGAAGTGGCAACACCCCCACCGGTGACGGCGCCTTCGGCGTCAACTTCAAGGGGCGACCTCGCCACTTTACGGATGGCCTTTCCAAAACCCTCGCCCTGTCTGAGGTCCGTGCCTGGACCCCCTATGTACGCGACGGTGGTGGCCTGACTGCTGTGCCCTCTGGAACTGACCTGACGGCCCTTCA
This sequence comes from Planctomycetia bacterium, assembly GCA_009919445.1. Classification (GTDB taxonomy): domain Bacteria; phylum Planctomycetota; class Planctomycetia; order Pirellulales; family UBA1268; genus UBA1268. Next base: position 725 of record RGBY01000219.1, on the reverse strand, counting down.
GTCGTTGTCCGGCACGCTCAAGGCCGACACCGGGCATACGGAATGGTGCGATGGCCGTGTTCACCAGTCTGGCTTTACGACTGGCTTTCCCCCCAACTCGGTCACGCCCGTCAACGGGAACGCCGACGGCGACTTCACCTCGCTGCGTGAGGGCGGTGGCCGCACAGGCCCGTGCGTGGCCGTGGTCACCTCGCGGAGCTATCACAGTGGCGGCATCGTCAACGTCGCCATGATGGATGGGTCTGTCTCGACGGTCTCGGCTGAAATTCCCGTTGCGATCTGGCGTGCAATGGGCACCCGCAGTAACGGCGAGTCGTTTAGCCGCTAACGCGGCGTCTGGGGTGCTGCCTGTCCGCTCGCTCCCGCTCGCGGCTTACATGGGTGCAAACACCCCCAGCGTGGGCGCAATGAAAGCCCCCGGTGGGAACCGGGGGATCGTGATCACGATCGGGGCCGCGATCAATCTGTTGACGTCACGTGAGCAGGTCACGCACCACCTGCCCATGGACGTCAGTCAGACGGAAATCACGGCCTTGATGGCGGTAGGTGAGCCGCTCGTGGTCGAGACCGAGGCAGTGGAGGATGGTGGCCTGCAGGTCGTGAACATGCACCTTGTTCTCGACAATGTGAAACCCGAGGTCGTCAGTCTTGCCATGGGTAATACCGCCCTTGATGCCCCCACCGGCCAGCCACATCGTGAAGGCATTAGGATGATGATCCCGGCC
>RGBY01000218.1 GCA_009919445.1 Planctomycetia bacterium | reverse complement strand
CAACGGCTCTTCAGCGCCAAAGGAATAGACCGCCAGAAAGTCGCCGATGTCATTCTGCAAAGACTGCATCTCGGGGCTGATGAACTGAAACCGCTTGATGAAGGCCTCGTCGAGCGCTGTCGCCGTGTCGGATGGCATATTGAGGACATTCACTTTGAAGTTTTCGACCTGATTGGCCAGTGTCGTCTTGGCCTGAAGAAGATTGGCCCGGTTTGTCTCCACGCTTTGCCGGAGCTGATCAACCTGTTCCAGCCCGACTAGCCCCGCCTCCAGATTGGCATCAAGTAAGGCGAGGGCTCGCACCTGTGCGGCAAGGTTTTGTTCGGCATTGCGAATCTGCTGACGCACCTGCAGCAACCCGACAAAGCCACCAATATTCCCTGCTCCACCACTGGCGAATCCGGCTCCTCCCGTGCCACCACCTCCGGTGACCAGACCATTCCCCTGACCGCCAAAGAACACACCACCAATGTTGCCGAAACCACCAACACCCGTCCCCGTGAAGTCACGAAAACCGGTTCCTCCAAGAAAGCCACCCCGACGCTGAAGTGAAGACGGCTGAGCCCCCCCGAAGATCACCTGGAGGTAAAAACCCTGACGATAGAACTGCAGTTGCCGGAGATTGGCCAGCAGTTGCCGCTCGACGATTGTCAGTGGCTCAAGAGCGATAGAGCGACCAGAATTCTGCAGCAATGGCTGAAGAAAACTGAAGTTCAGCAAGGACATGTTCGTGTATTGATTGGGCCCAGCAAACTGCCACGTGATGGTATTTACCAAGCCCACCAGAAGTTCGCCTGCTGTCGCCAGATACCGCTGGGCCTGTAGGTTTGTGTTGGTCTGCCAACGTGTCACCTGCCCGTTGGCATTCAAGGGTCCACGATTGAGATAGTCGATGCCTCTATCTCGATAATCGTTGCCACCGTAGAACTGCACATCAAAACGAAAACGCTCGGTGCTGACGTCGAGCGCCGACAGATAAAGCGTCTGAAGCTGATCCCACCAATTAATCGAATTGAGGTAGGCCAGCGTCATGGCTGATTGAATATTTAGCTCGATGGCACCGTCCTCAGAAAGTTCGACCACTTCCTGGAGCCGACTTCGCCAGGCTGGGTTATCAAGCGTGGTCCGATCACCGTTGATATGCCACCGCGAGAAGCCGTGTTTCCCATCGACACAATGCATGTAGCGATGAGCGGTTGGATCGTCCGGCGGCATTGGCGGAAAGATCTCGTTGTACGCGTCGTAGAAGCGGCTTCGCTCATCCGATCGAACGTCATAGTTGATCGGTAACGCCCAGCGGGGGTCGCAGGCTTTTTCTTTCAGCAGAACATTGACCTCACGATCGGCCTGGACGTAGTACCGCCCGCGCGAGCAGCCGGCCGAGCCTGCCAGCAGCAGACCGACGACAACCAGGAGCCAAGACGGCAGGGCAGTGCGTAGCGGTTTCATCAGTCGCCGTCCGTGGGGGGGGCGGACGTGCCGAGTAGGAATGTTCAGACAGACCGCCCCTCCACCAAGCCGAAGAGCAGCCCTCTCCGAAATATCGGCGTTCCGATTGCACTGCCTTTAACGATTCAGGCGAGCAGGAAAAAAAGGCAATCTGGGTCGCCAGGGGCCACAAAAACCACTCAGGCCGGATGTTCTCGCCAACCGATACAAGTTGACTGACGGCCAGCCGAACGATGTGCGAGAAAATCCCGGTTCTGGATCTTGGGCAACAGGCGACTTGCAATGAATCTCGTTCATCAGAGTGATCGACGTGGCATGCGCGATTGCTGTGGTGTCCGCAGCGGTATCCTTGCTTGCGTGCTGGCTGGACTTGCCCTGATCAGTGGCAAATTCGTCATAGCCGAGGTCGGTCTGACCAGTCAGCCAGAACCGCTGGGCTACCCTTCCTCAGTCGGTGATCCGGCTGATACCGAGGCGGAAGCGGTTGCGGGTAGCATCTGGCACCCACCCCTTCCCGCTGATGCCCCACAGGTGCCTGCCGGCTTCGATCCTGTCCGCAGCCCGGGATACAGCGGCTTTGCGAGTGACCTGATCTCGTGGTTTCGGGAGCCGGCACCGGCTGCCTGCTGCGACCGCCAACTGGTTGACCGTCGCTGGATGGGACCAGGAGAACTGGCCTATCACCAGTCTCCCAATCACCGCCCCTGTACTCGGGACTACACCCGCGTCTTTCGCACGGAGTTTCCCGGACGGCTCTGGTTTTCAGCAGAATACCTTGTCTGGGCAACAACAGGACAATCCGTACCGCCACTGGTGACGAGCAGTCCCCTGGGAACTGCTACTGATATTGGCGTTGTTGGCGCACCAACCACAAGCGTGCTTTTTGGTGGCAACAGCTTCAATGGCCCGATGCGGTCAGGTGCCCGCCTGACGGCTGGCTTCTGGTTTACCCCACGACAAGAACGGGGAATCGAAGCCAACTGGATTGGGCTGGGGCTAGCACGGGAGCAGTTTGCCATGAGTTCAACTGCTGGTGACCCTTGGCTCGCACGTCCCTATATCGACGCTACGAATGGCAACCAGGCAGCCGTGGTTGTGCCAACTTCAACTTCGACTTCAGCTGACCCAACTCTTCTCGAGCAGGCTGTCGCTGCCAACCTTCAGACACAGTTTGGCAGCGTCGACGTTCTCTACCGAAAAAACCTGACATCCGGCGAAGACTTTCATCGTCGTTACCTCGTTGGCGGTTTTCGGTACCTCATGCTTGATGACCGGCTAGCCGTTGATTTTTCATCAACGCTTTCCACTGGCCCGACGACCTACACCGCTTCAGACTCGTTCCGTACTCTGTCGCAGTTTTATGGTGGCGAGTTCGGTCTGATTGAAAAATGGTGGCACGACCGCTGGTCACTTCAAGTTCTTGGCAAGGTCGCCCTCGGCGGGAGCACCATTGGCACAGCCATCAGCGGCTCAACCACCACTGCAGACACTACTGGCACCACATCGGTCCCTGGCGGCATCTTGGCCCAGCCAACCAACCCCGGTAGCGAGCAGTCATTCTTTGCGGCAGCTGGTGAATTCGGCGTCACAGCTGACTATGCCGTCTGGTCACAGTTTCGGCTCTCGGTTGGATACTCGCTAATCTACTGGACAACTGTCGGACGAGCGGCCGCCCAGATTGACCCACGGGTCAACCCAAACCAACTCGGTGGCACCACCCCCGGTGGCCCCGTTGCCCCAACATTCAATCTCTGGTCGACTAGTTTCATTGCACAGGGCGTAAATGCTGGCCTTGAGTACCAGTTCTAACTGAATGACAAGCCCTGCGGCGTTTTGCTGCCGGTGATTAGGCATACCAGTGGGATGTTTCCGAGGGCGAAGCATGCTTGACCCAGAACTTGACCCAGAAAAAGAACAGTTCATGTGCTGGGAGGCCGCCGACCCGGGCTCAGTCCTGGGGTTTGTTGTCTGTTTCTGTCTTCGTTGTGGACAGGAGTATGAGTGCCCCTACCGGCAGGATGCTGACGGGCAGTACGAGTGCCCAGCCTGTGGGACAGCAAACGACGCCGTCTGAACACTCTGAACCATTTCCCTCGGTGAATGTCTGATTGCCGGGGGCCTTGGATCACCGCCACGAGCCCATCCCCGGAAATTGCCGGTGCCCTCTCTTACCTGGCCTCGTGTAGACGACCGTGACGGTCATGCCGATTACGCGAACGAGTGAACACTTTCACCACTTGTCCACCATTTGCCGTCGATTCCTCCGACAAGGCAATCTGACTTCTGCAGGAACGATGAATTCCTGCCTTGGGCATGATGCCCAAGCAACGAAGCATGGCTTATTTCAGACCGAAACGGGGAGGCGGAACCGTGAAACGAACAATTGCAATTGCAGGGGCTGTATTGGCCATTACCGTTTTCACACGATGCAGGCAGTCTCGGAGACCAGTGACGCGGCCCTACAAAATGTCGGCTGCGTTGACTGCACCTCCACTGTTCCCTGCCGCCGCTTCTACATCACTGGCTTGTGGGGGCCGTCCTTTGCCAACTTGAATTCACCGTCCACACCAGCCCTCGACAACTCAGCTACCGTTTTTACTGCTGGGATTGCCGCAGGTATGTCGTTTGAGCGTCAACGAGGACGCCTCCGGGTCGAAGTCGAGGGCCTCGGCCGCGATTATTACCAGTCGGCCTATGCCGCTTCACCTGGCAATTCCGCTGTGATGGTGAACAACTGGTCGGTGACCGCCAACGCCTGGCGTGACTTCATGTTCACCGAACGATTTGGTCTCTATGGTGGCGGTGGTATCG